>JBEBWN010000427.1:0-3562 GCA_040392235.1 Taibaiella helva
CCATTCAGGCTCATGTCTACTATAGAATAAAATAGCGTACCGTTTTTATAGGTTGTTGGTGTATTGGTTAAACCCATTAACGAAAAAAGATAGTACTTACCTGGAGAATCAATTACAGGAACAATACATACGCCCTGCGCTGTAGACCAACCCACCCTTGAATTTGCCCAACCAGCTACTCTGCCGTTTCCTAAAATACTATCGCCATTGGGCATCAAATTATGATTGGCATCCCAACATCTACCCCCATCCGAGTAAAACAGTAACCGCCCGGTACGGGGATCGGCAACAGAAGCGTACCCTTCCAAAGAGCGGGGATTGCTGTGATATAATGCGGTTTCGATGGCCACCGGTTTTCCACTATTAAAATCCAACCCTGCTCTTTGCCCAAAAGCCCACACACTATTCGCCTTCAAAAATTCCGGTCTTTGATTATAATAAGGTAGTTGTGCAAGCGTTTCCTGCAGGCTGGCCAGGAGCAGGAGCAATAAGATACTGTAGAATTTTGTCATCATTTGTAGATTTTGTAGAATAAAATTACTGGTTCACTCCTATTGAGTACAACAAAGATATTATACGCCAAAAAGTACACAAGGAGGTTAACCTCCTTGTATATATAGGGGTAAACACTCTATTGTGCTCAGAGGAGATGGACCGGTGTCCGGTTAAGCATATTTATCGCTGTAATAGGCCCCTGCAGTACTAACGATCATAGTACCTTGCACTTTTGGATTTTGCTTTTCCAACTTTAAAAGCAATAACACTAGCCGGAATCGTAATTCAGCCCAACCAGCCGCCAATCAGGACGCTTTTATAATATAGACTTTTGGGTCCAGGGTTTAGGAAATTTGCAGAAATCTGTATCTTGTAGGTATTAATCATGTAATGATAAGGATTGAAATGGACTAATAATATAAAGGCATACCTTAGAGTGGTTCTGTTGGTTACAGCACTGGTTGCAGGCTATTTAACCTCCTGGCCGCAGTATATGGAGCAGCGACTACAGTGGAGTAATTTGGGTACACCAAATGTGAAGCGGGAACTGGCCCAGGCTAGAGCACTATACAACCGTTACCCCGACAGTTCGAAAATACAGCTGGAAAGAATACTACATAAAAGCCGGACAATACATTACGCCGAAGGAGTAAAACTGGCCAGTTACGATTTGATGTTATACCATTATTTCAGCAATGATCAGCGAAAGTCCATAGCCTATGGACAGCTCTTTTTGCAATATAGCCAGGTAAATCGCGACGACTCGCTGATAAAATACACCTACCTGTACCGCGGCGCAGCCTACCAAAACCTGGAACGCTATAAGGAAGCCCTCATGAACTACCATATTGTGCTATCGCTGCCGGACAACCACAAAAAGGGGAGCATAGAGCCACAAAAAACGCTTGCCTATAGTTATACAGCCTTTATGCTATCGAGAATGGGACAAAACGAAAAAGCCTTTTATTACCAACACATAGCCGACTCGCTGGATGAAGAAGATAAAAATGCATCTTCTATATTATATACCTGGGCACAGTTATACCACCAGGCCGGCCAGACCGACAAAGCCATAGCCCTACTGGACAGTGCCCTGCGGTTGAAAAATACAGACGCTGAGTATGGCATGCAAGTACGGCTCCAAAAATTATTTTACCTGCCCCATATTAACCGCGGAACAGAGGCACAGAGAGCCTTTGAAGAACTAAAGCCATTGTTGCTGATAGATACCCTGCCCAGGCGCAGGAAACAACAAATAATATTAGCAGGAGGCTTTGCCTATTACAGCACTAAAAACTATCCTAAAGCGCTGGAATATTTACAACTAGCCTACCAGGAGGGAAACACGCTGGGTAGTAACGAACGCAGGCAAGTAATACATTTTCTGTCGCATACCTATTACCGGCTTAAGAACTATAAGGCAGCCTATATGCTGCACCTTCGTTATCATGATTCGGAAGACAGTATAAAAAACAACCGCATGCTGACCAGTACCAATGAGCTGGAAACCAAATACCGGACGGCTACCAAGGATAGGATGATTGCACAGGAGCGTCTGAAATTTCAGCAAAGCCAGCAAATACGATACAGGGAGCGGGTAATGACCGGCACCGCATTGGCCTGCCTGGGCCTGCTATTACTCTTGCTGTATATACGGTACCGGTTTATAAAACAAAAGAAAGATAAGCTGGAGGCCAGGCAACAGTTGACAAAGATGATGGCACTGATGGAAGGTCAGGAAACAGAACGCAGCCGGGTAGCACAGGAACTGCACGACGGGGTGAATAGTTCGCTGGCGGCCACTTACTCGTACCTGCAAACCGTAGAGCAGAAATACCCCGAAGTGCGCACAGAGCACCACTTCCTGAAGATGAAGGAATTACTATTATCCACATCAGACGAGATACGCGCCATAGCCCATAACCTGACCCCCCATACGCTGATTAGAGAAGGGCTGATGCCGGCCATAGAGATATTTTGCCAAAACCTGTTTGCCGCCCTCACCGGCATTGAAGTACAATATTATGGACAGGAACAAAACCACGACGAACATAGCAAATTGCTACTCTATCGCGTAGCGCAGGAATTGCTGCATAATATATACAAGCATGCACGCGCCACGGAAATTATTGTGGTTGTGGGCTTCGAAAGCCGGCAGATACTGCTCACGATAGAAGACAACGGTACGGGCATCTCGAAAGAAGCGCAGCATAAAGCCGGGATAGGATTGGCCAATATACAGAAAAGGCTGGAGCAGCGTGGTGGTAGCCTGAATATAGAAAGTGAGCCGGATAGAGGCACGGTAGTACATGTATGCCTGCCCCTGGCCGGACCATTGCCGGGAACGCAGGACAAGGGGATATAAAGGTTGGCCAGCGGCCTGGCAGGAAGCGATACAGTCTAAAATATTTTTTATATTGCAAACCGGATTATGGGAACTCAATATGATGCCTGAAAAAATATCGATCGTTATTGTGGACGACCACCCTATGCTACGGCATGGATTGATCAGTATGTTTAGCCTCCATAGCCACATTAAGGTAATTGGCGACTATGGCAGCGCAGACAGCCTGATGAAAGCGTTGGCCATAGGGCAACCCGATATATTGCTATTGGACCTGAGCATACCCGACATCAGCGGCGAAGACCTGGCGCCAAAACTGTTGCGGCTGTACCCGAAAATGAAAATCATTATCCTGACCGGCAATAACAGCGCCTATAGCGCGCGGATGTTGCTGGATAATGGCGTACAGGGCTATTTGCTAAAAAACTCGGAGCAGCACTTGCTGCTACAGGCTATAACCAATGTGCAAAGAGGATTTACCTTTATTTCGCCGGAACTGCAAGACCGGGTTTTCAGGATGTCTAAACAAATTAAGAACGACCTGATCTCGGCAGAAAACCTGACCAACCGCGAAATACAGGTGCTCCGTATGATTGCCAATGAGCAAACCAGCCAACAGATTGCCGACGAGCTGGGCCTTAGCTTAAGGACAGTTGAAAATTACCGTATGGTACTGATGCAGAAACTGGGCGCCAAAAATATGATTGGCATGGTAAAAAAAGG
>JBEBWN010000428.1:0-3548 GCA_040392235.1 Taibaiella helva
AAATATAAAATTATTATAGGTGCCCGTTCTGCTATATGGCTACCTTTTCGGGATCTGGAATATATTATCATTGATGAAGAGCACGATACCTCATACAAACAATATGATCCGGCGCCCCGTTTTCACGCCCGAGATGCAGCAATTTATTTAGCCTCCCTTTATGGAGCTAAAGTGCTATTGGGCTCAGCTACCCCATCACTGGAGAGCATCCGGAATGCAAAATTGAAAAAATATGCATACACAAGCCTTAAACAACGTTTTGGCAACAGTCTTCTTCCCCAAGTTGAGATCGTCTCTGCGCGTAATATTCAGAATTCCCTCTCACCCATCCTGACCATTCCCCTGCTCGAAAGTATTAGCACGACCCTCAGATCAGGGAACCAGGTTATCCTTTTCCAGAACAAACGCGGTTATACGCCAGTACTACTTTGTGGCTCTTGCGGACACATTGTTCATTGCAAACAATGTGATGTGGCCGTAACCTACCATAAAAGTACAGATAAATTACATTGCCATTATTGCGGCACAAAAACCCCAGCCTTAAAGCAATGCCCACAGTGTGGAAGTAATCAGATAATAGCACGAAGTTTTGGCACCGAAAAAATAGAGGAGGAATTACAGCGTGTTTTCCCAAGAAACAGAACTGCCCGAATGGACTGGGATAGCGTTCGCGGTAAAAATGCAGCGAACAAGCTTATCGAAGACTTTATGAGGGGACGAATCGATATTCTGGTTGGCACACAAATGGTTGTAAAAGGATTGGATTTTGATAATGTAGGCTTGGTTGGTATCCTGAGTGCAGACAGTCTATTAAGCTATCCAGACTTTCGTGTTAATGAAAGAGGCTTTCAACTAATGGAACAGGTGGCCGGCAGAGCTGGCAGAGCAGATAGCGAAGGCCGGGTTATTATCCAAGCATACAATCAGAAGCATCAGGTTCTCCAATGGATAAAAGATCATGATTTCTGGAGCTTTTACAATGCCGAAGCCGATCAGCGAAAGCAATTCCATTACCCTCCTTTTTTCCGTTTAATTAAGATAACCTGCAAGCACCGGATAGAAGAGAAAGTTAGAAATGCTGCTATTGCATTAGCAAGTCGTCTGCAACAGCTAAAATATATCCATACTCAAGGTCCTTCCCCAGCTTTGGTAGCAAAAATAAAAAACTATTATCTCCAGGAAATATGGATCAAATTTGGCCACCATAGCAATAAACAGCAACAAGAACTCAAAGAAAATATACTAGCTGCAATAAATGAAGTGCTCAAAGCAAACAGTGCACTCCAGACCGTTGTAGATGTAGACCCCATATAACACTATTAGAATGCCGGCAGTACACCTACAGCCTATCTAACGCTAGAAGCCTTTGAAGCTGGCTTCCGGATTTTGCTTGTACTAAAGCATCAGCATTGTTATCACATAATCAGCAAAAAGGATCATAATGCAGGTAACCACAACCGACGTTGTAGAAGATCTACCAATTTCTAAAGCGCCTCCCCGAACATTATAACCATAATAAGCGGGCACAGAGGCAATAATAAAAGCGAAAGTAAAAGCTTTAATCATAGCAACAAGAATGCCAAAAGGCTTAAAACCTTCAACCAATCCGAAAATGTATTGTTCGCTAGACATTATACCTGTTACAATACCTGTCACATAACCTCCGGCTATACTCAACGTAATTGCTATTGTAATCAGACATGGGATCATAATTAACGCGGATACCAATTTAGGTAATACCAAATAGGATTTTGTATTAATTCCCATTATCTCCAAAGCGTCAATCTGTTCACTTACACGCATATTACCCAGCTCTGAAGCAATCTTTGAACCAACAACACCGGCCAAAACTATACAAATTATCGTAGGCGCCAATTCTAGAATTACGGAGTCTCTTACCACTTGTGCCATTACGTACTTAGGAATTATAGGGCTGATTAATTGATATGCCGTTTGTACTGTCATAACGGCGCCAAGAAAGACGGAAATGATAATGACAATAGGTAGCGATCTGAATCCAATATCTATGCACTGATGCATAAATTCCTTCCAATAAACCTTTCCATTCTCCGGCTTAGTAAACATACCTTTCAACATAAGAGAATAGCGTCCAAGATGCTCGAAAAATAATCTTAGCATATTTAGCATAGTAGTATACAAATATAAAAGAAAAAAACGCCTCTTTGTTGAGGCGTTTTAAATAAAAATCTTAAAATCAATACTTTTGAATTATACCGTAGCAACTGGCTGTCTACCCGAAATTCTACCAGTCTTCATCAACCCATCATAGTGGCGCATTAATAAATGGCTCTCTACCTGCTGCAAAGTATCCAGGATAACCCCAACACCAATCAACATAGATGTACCGCCAAAGAATGTCGCGAAACCACTAGTAACGCCGCACAATGCAGCTATTCCAGGCAGAATACCTGCAGCGGCCAGGAAAATAGCACCAGGTAAAGTAATACGATCCATAATTGCACCAATATAGTCGGCCGTCGGCTGGCCGGGCTTAATACCAGGAATAAAGCTATTATTCCGCTTCAAATTTTCCGCCATTTCCGTTGGATTAAATATCAACGCAGTATAGAAATAAGTAAACGCGATTACCAAAACAGCATAAATGATATTGTACCATAACGAAGTATGATCAGATAAGGATTTCACAAAGGCATTAGGGCTACCATCCTCACCGGTTGCAAAGCCGGCAACCATAGCGGGAATAAACATCAGCGCCTGGGCAAAGATGATAGGCATTACTCCTGCAGAATTCACCTTTAATGGAATAAAGTTGCGTGCACCACCACCTATTTCTTTAGCGGCATTGGTACCCACTATACGCCGTGCATAATTTAATGGGATACGACGTACGCCTTGGGTTAACAGTACCAATCCAACAACAACTGCAACAAATACTGCCAATTCAATTAAGAAGAACAACAACTTATCTGTTTGTTGTTTTTCCGTAAACTCTTGAACGAGAGAATGTGGCAAACGAGCAAGGATACCTACCATAATAATCATCGAGGTTCCATTACCAATACCTTTGTCTGTAATACGCTCACCTAGATACATCACAAACAATGTTCCGGCAGTCAATACTACAATAGTTGACAAATAAAACAGAAAATTATCATTCACAATCGCGCCATTAGTCTGCGTACGCAGATAAGCGATATATGCGCTCGCCTGGAATACAGTTACCAATACGGTAAGAAAGCGCGTGTATTGATTCATTTTGTTCCTTCCGCTTTCCTCTTTCTGCATTTTGGCAAATTGCGGCACTACAATACCCGCCAACTGCATAAAGATCGAAGCCGAAATGTAAGGCATCACACCTAAAGCAAAAATTGAGGCATTGCTAAACGCACCGCCCGCGAACATATTAATCAAACCCAAAAGACCATCCTGACTTTGATTCTGAGATAGTACATGTGGGTTAATACCAGGAAGCACAATGTAACAGCCTACGCGATACACTAAAATTAGGCCAAGCGTAAATAATATACGCTTGCGAAGCTCTTCTATGCTCCAGATATTCTTTAGGG
>JBEBWN010000429.1:0-3546 GCA_040392235.1 Taibaiella helva
TTGGCCGTCGGTCAATCCGACCTGGGTGCGAAACAACGATTTCCGGCGGGAGCTTGGGGTGTATATATGTCCCTATATCATAAACTATAGACACAATAACAAAAAATAAAAATTAATGTAGATAAAAATTTACGCTGCATAAACATGTTTTTATTTGTGAAAAAAAAGAAAGTTGGCTAAGGGAGATTTGGAACACAAAGCCGCCAAATACTACCGGTTCAGACCTTAGTTGTAGAAACATTGTCTATTTAATCCTGTATCTATTCATCTCAATGTTTACATTTAGGGTAACGACGGTATAATATTGCCATTCAATATTTAATAGAAGGCTATCGAATCAAGGTTACATTGCCTTCATGAAATGTCGTATCCTTACCCTCGATCTGAACAGCAATACGATATATGTATACACCCTGGGGTTGTGGCATGCCCTTAAAATATCCATCCCAACCACGGCCCTCCGTATTCTGGGTTTCGAATACCTGCTGACCCCAGCGGTTAAAAATCTGCAGGCTAAAGGCAATAATATTTCCCGATAGTAATTGTCTTGGGAAAAAGTAATCGTTTATGCCATCGCCATTGGGGCTGAATGTATTGGGCATATCCAGGTAGCATTCTTTTACCACAGCTACCGACTCGGTGCTACTACAGTATAAGGGAGCGCTACTCAGGGTGAGGCTGTACCTGCCCGAATGCAATACGGTTAACATTTCTGACGTGTCGCCGGTACTCCATAAACTACGATAATGGCCAAGAGGTGACGGCTGTATATTTTGCAAAACCACGGGAGCCCCATTCAAGCAAAGGCTGGTATCGCCCCCCAGATCGACAAAAGGCAATGGCTGCACATAAACGAAGTGCATAAAGGTGGTATCCGGACAAACGCGAAAACGACCTGTTAGGGTTACTGGAAATGTACCCGGGTGTTGGTAAGCATGCCGCACTATAGCTTCACCGGGTAACAGGGCTTCGTTGCCATCGCCATATTGCCAATGCTGTTCCCATAATGCAGGCTTGTTGCCTACTACCTCCGGATAAAAAGTAATACTTTCGCCCTGGCAAATACTATCTGCCTGCATTGAGAAGCTAATGCCGGCCAACTGCTCGACATCGATGTAAATAGATTGTGCCGTATCCGGACAACCCGTATAGGAGGCGGTTATCGTATAGGTTGTGGGTTGACTGGCTGTAATAATGGGATGCAAACCATTCGGCTGACTGACACCCTCAGTAGGATACCATTGGTAGGTATACCCAGGTGACCCGGAAACAAAGAGCGCAATCCTCGTTTCCTGGCAAACTAAAGTATCGTCATTTACTATATCCAGTATTCGAGGTTTTAGATCGACACGTATGGTGTCGGTAGCCGACAGACCACAGATTCCAGGTATGGTGTCGGCCACCCAAACATAATACAACTGGTTTAGATTAGGATTTATAGAAACAGTAACACTATCTGCGCCCTCCAATATGCCCCCTGGTGCCCCCCATTGAATGCGGGTATCTGTAGTAGGATTACGGATGACTACCGAAAGATCAAGCATTTCCATAGCAGTGCACAATAAAGTATCCCGGGCACTTATATCCGGCGACTGACGTTCGGGAAAGACTACTATCGTTACAGAAGAGGTATCCATACAAGGTCTGTTTTTATACCGTACATATAGTGAGGCTGTGTAGACTCCCGCCCGGAGATAGGTATGCTGTGGATTAGCCTGATAACTCAGTGCGCTACCATCGCCAAAATTCCATGCGAAATATTCGATCCGGCCCGTATCAATCTTATCAAATGCCACAGTAAAAGGTGCACAACCGCTATCGTTTGTTTGCAATACCATACCTAATACAATTCGCCGGGGAACAATGACATTGGGAAGACCCAAATGTGAAGTGGTTCCGTCCAGTTGCTTAATAGCTTCCCTTTGCGGCTCACAATCTATTCCAGGGCGATCAGGATTATTAATCACTCCCAACGAATAGTAACTTTTATATGGTGTCCATCGGGCATCCCAAAAATACACTCGATTATCGGGCCCACTCTTCAGGTGGCCAAATCCAAAATTGCCTTCCAGAACCCGGATTTCCGATCTCTTGACATCTTCCAAACTTCCGGCAGAAAGGTCAAACTGATTAACAGATTGGTCCTGAAAACTGACATACAGCTTTGTATTGTCCGGCGAAAAACATGCACCGTATGGATTTGATGCAGATAACCTTTTCAAATTGGATGCGTGGCCGGTTAAAGTATCAAAATCAAGTAATACTAAGCCGTCTCGTTGGCTTGGCCGGGAAAATGTACTAAAACTATTACTGGCTATGGCAATCTTTGTACGATCCGGGGAAATAGCGATGCATCCAGTGCCCACTTTAGAGACCGTAGTGTCTAAATAATCCGGAAACGCAGAAAGTACCGGCGTATGGTTGATGCCGCAACCCGTAATTTCAAAAGACTTTATATGTTCTGACACCTTGGAAATAGTTAGTAACCATACACGGTAATCGTCGGCAGCTACTGCGGTCATATGTTCCGTTAAGCCTGTATCCAATAAGATACCCTTCTGGCCAGCTACCACAGCCCCCAATCCGGCATCGGCACTCATATCCACCATACTATAAAAAAGGTAGCCCTTTACCGGCTTACCTTCATGTTTGGCTTCAACAGCGGTTAAGGAGAAAACATAATATTTATTGGACTGGCTGGGTATAGGTACTATAATAGTACCCTGAGACGCACTGGAGGTAGAGCTATAAGTATAACCTGTACGAAGATAAGGTATCAAACTATCTCCGTTACGCATCAGCTCATGCTTCCTGTTGATAACCATAGAGCCTTCGGTATAGAATAATAGTTCGCCCTTAGCATTACATACCGATGCGCTGGCTTCGCCAAATATGGTTCTTGGATAGGCCAAGGTATCAAAATAAGACCTGATAGCCTTGGGTTCAGCATCATTAAAATCGACACCGGCACTTTGTCCAAACATCCATATATTTTCGTACTGGGCAAAAATTTGTTGCGAACACAGCATATGCAGTACGAAAATAAGCGTCTGAAGATACTTCCCTATCAATCTATTGGAATTGTATTTCCGGCCTTTCTTTCTTCCAATCATAAAACAAGTAGCATAAATTATTTTCAATAACATAGCAGATTTCAATGCGTGGAACACATTTATAACACCATCCTAGGCTTGTGGGAAAGGCATGATCTGCATCTTCTGTACGGAAACCCGTCGGAGTACAGTTCTGGCATTCTTTCCTATATTATTCATTTCCCTATTAACGATCTATAACAATTTTTCGGCTTATTTGGCCTTTCGGTGACTGTATCTGCATATGATAAATGCCAGCGGACATGTCACTCACGTCGATTGCACAGGTATTGGTTTCCGCTTTACCTTCAGCATGCTGCTGTTCCTTTAGTAAGCGGCCACTAATATCGTAAATTATAGTCCGCATACCCTTTTCGGCGAAACCGGATGTTGTGCGAATATGAAGCTTATCCCGACAGGGATTCGGATAAACCCAAACACCTTCCTCTTGCTG
>JBEBWN010000430.1:0-3545 GCA_040392235.1 Taibaiella helva
CCTGTAAATATGCGAGCGGGTAATATTGCTCATATGATCCAGCCCAGATGCCCCCAGCAATTCTACAAAATTCTTGACGGTGAGTTTATGGTAACTGGCCACCCTGTCTTTTTTATCTTCCACTACAAGACCTACTGCCAATGAAGGATCCTGTGTGGCTACTCCCGTAGGACATTTATTGGTATTACATTGTAATGCCTGGATGCACCCAACAGCCATCATCATTGCCCGCGCAGTATTACAGGTGTCGGCGCCCAGGGCCATAGCCCGCAGGATATGAAAACCGGTTACGATTTTTCCGGAAGCAATGATGCGGATATGTTTACGGATATCAAGTCCGCGCAGTATGTTATGTACAAAAGCCAGCCCATCCAGTAATGGCGCACCCACGTAATTAGAGAATTCCTGCGGCGCTGCCCCGGTACCCCCTTCTCCACCGTCAACGGTAATAAAATCGGGATAAATATCAAGCGCAATCATTGCCTTGCAGATAGCAATAAATTCGCTTTTATGGCCAATACACAATTTAAATCCTACCGGTTTGCCCCCGCTCAGATCGCGCAAGCGTTTTATAAACATCACCAACTCCTTAGGGGTACTAAAGGCGGAGTGAAAAGGCGGAGATTCTACAAGAGTATGGGGTTGTATATGGCGTATGGCTGCTATCTCCGGCGTATTTTTCGAAGCTGGCAGAATGCCGCCGTGCCCGGGCTTTGCGCCCTGCGATATTTTTAACTCTATCATTTTGACATTAGGTTGTTTAGCCTTTTCGGCAAACAATTCCGGAGAAAAGTTGCCGGATCCGTCGCGGCAACCAAAATACCCGGTGCCGATCTGCCAGATCAGATCGCCACCATGTTTCAAATGAAAAGGACTTAAGCCCCCTTCTCCTGTATTATGGGCAAAACCGCCTATGCGGGCGCCTGCATTCATAGCCTCTACTGCGTTACTGCTCAACGAGCCATAGCTCATTGCCGATATATTAAAAATACTGGCTGAGTAGGGTTGCTTGCAGTCTTTATTGCCAAATTCCACCCTGGGGTTATGGTCCAGCTCGTTAAAATTCTTGTTGGCTATGGCCTGGCAAATCCATTCGTAGCCATCATAATAAACGTCGATCTGTGTACCAAAAGGCATAGTGTCCGTTTCGCGCTTGGACCGCTGATAAATAGTCGACCTGTCAATACGGTTTATCGGACGGCCATCTGTGTCTGACTCCACAAAATACTGGTACACCTTTGGGCGGATGTCTTCCATGAAATACCGTAAACGCCCGAATATGGGGTAGATACGCATAATACTATGCTTCTTTTGGTACATATCATAGTATCCCATAAGTGTAAAAAACAGGATGATAACAAAGAAGGGATACCAGTGGGGACTAAAAAATACCGATAGTAACAGGGTAGTGACTACTAAAACAGTAGATACGATGACAAAAAGTTTGCGCATGATCTATGATGTTTAAAATATTCGGCTAAACAAAGAATATTATCCTGATTTTCCTAAAAAAACACATTTCTTTTTAGGCATTAACAAGCTGCTGAATATTTCCTTAATAGCAGCAATAGAGAATTACATTAGCCGTTCGCAGCAGCTTAGCTGATTTTTCAGCTAACTTTGCATTTCTCATGAACCTGCAAACATTGCTGGGCTTTTATCAAAATGATACCCGCTTAAAACAAATAGCGGCAGGCATCTCATTGCCTCAGCCCAAAATACGCCTCACATTACACAATCTAAAAGGCTCTTCCATCAATTTTATAGCGGGCACTATATGGCAACAAGCTGATGCCAATCATGTATTTGTGCTCAATGATAAAGAAGAAGCCGCTTATTTTCACAACGACCTGGAAAGTCTCACCCAGGCTTTGGACATCAGTTTTTTCCCCGATTCGTTTAAGAAAACGGGCGACTATAAAAGTCTGAATAGTAGCCATATTATGTTGCGTACGGAAGCATTGACCCATTTTTCGGCAGGCGCACAGCACCTCCGGAAAAAAGTCCTCGTAACCTACCCCGAAGCCTTGTTCGAAAAGGTGGTTAATGCCTCGTCGCTTTCTTCCAATATGATCTACATCAAAAAAAGCGAAAACCTTGATGTCGATAACCTGGTAGAACGCTTTATCGAGCTTGGTTTTAAAAGGGAAGACTTTGTATACGAGCCGGGCCAGTTTGCCATACGCGGCGGCATATTGGATATTTACTCTTTCGGTAACGAACACCCCTACCGTATTGAACTTTTCGGCAACGAAGTAGATAGCATCCGCATATTTAACCCGGAAACGCAGTTATCCGAGCGGAAACTATTACAGGTTTCGATCATACCCAATATAGAAACACAGTTTGAAACGGAAACAAAAGTATCTCTGCTGGACTACCTGCCTGCCAACACCGTTTTCTGGTTTAAGGATCTTGAATTTACTCTTGGTAAACTAACCAAAATGGAATGGGATTTGCCCGAAAAATTGCCCGATGGGCAACTAACTGCTGTTGAATATGAGGAACAGACCATAAAACGGCTGTCCGCTGACGATTTTGAAGATGTTACACAATGGAAAGCCAAAATATTAGACCGGCATGTGATAGAGTGGAGGGAAACGGGGCCGGGGGAAGAGGCCATGCCGAAAGAGAGCCATGTCGACTTCCGTACGGACAATCAACCTGTGTTCAACCGGAATTTCGAATTGCTGATCCTGAACCTGAAAGAAAGATCGGCCGCCGGCTACACGCCTTATATATTTGCCGAAAACAGCAAACAGCTGGAACGGCTACGCAGCATTTTCGAAGATTCAGGGGCGCAGATCGACTTTGTTCCCATACCTGCATCTTTAAGTCGTGGCTTCATCAATCATGAAGCCAAACTGCTGGTATATACCGATCACCAGATTTTCCAGCGTTATCATAAATATAAAGTAAAACAAGCTTATAGTAAAGGCAAGGCCATTACCCTCAGGGCCTTACAGGAACTGCAGCCCGGCGACTTCGTGACCCATATCGATCATGGGGTGGGTGTATACAGTGGGCTGCAACAGATCGAAGTAAATGGAAATATACAGGAGGCTATCCGGATATTATACCGCGACAATGATGTACTGTATGTCAACATTAATTCACTGCACAAAATCAGCAAGTACACCGGTAAAGAAGGTACCGTGCCTAAAGTAAACAAGCTCGGAAGCGATGCCTGGGAAAAGCTGAAGAATAAAACGAAAAAACAGGTAAAGGATATTGCCGCCGACCTGATCAGGCTTTACGCCAAACGCAAAGCATCGCAGGGTTTCGCACATACACCCGACACTTACCTGCAAACGGAACTGGAAGCTTCCTTCTTTTACGAGGATACGCCGGATCAGAGCAAAGCGGTGGTCGACGTTAAACGGGATATGGAAGGAACAGCCCCTATGGACCGCCTCGTTTGCGGCGATGTGGGTTTCGGCAAAACAGAAGTTGCCGTGAGAGCGGCTTTCAAAACGGTGGCCGATAGTAAACAGGCTGCGGTACTGGTTCCTACTACGATACTGGCCTACCAGCATTACCAGAGC
>JBEBWN010000431.1:0-3538 GCA_040392235.1 Taibaiella helva
GCAATTTCATGTGGATATTGAAAACGGGCAGAAGACGGGGTATTTCCTGGATCAGCAGGATAACCGGCGGGCGATTAGCCAGGTTGTAAATGGAGGAGATGTATTAGAGGCTTTTTGTTACACGGGCACATTTTCTATGCATGCCGCACATTACGGCGCAAAAAGTGTATTGGGGCTGGACATTTCAGAAGCGGCTATAAACACGGCCCGTAAAAATGCCGAGCTTAACGGATTTCAAAATATTTGCGAATTTCAGAATGTCAATGCTTTTGACGTGCTGAAGCAATGGGTAAAAGAGGGACGGAGATATGACACTGTGATTCTGGATCCACCTGCCTTTACCAAAAGCAGGGAAAATATTCAGAAGGCCGTTACCGGGTATAAAGAAATTAATTTAAGAGGAATGAAGTTACTGAAGCCGGGTGGCTTCCTGGTAACCGCATCTTGTACAAACCTGGTTCCTCCCGAGCTTTTTCTTAAGACCGTTGAAATGGCAGCAAAAGATGCCCGTAAAGTTATCAGACAAGTGTCCTGGCAAACGCAGGCCGCTGATCATCCTATACTCTGGAATGTACCCAACACGCAGTATTTGAAATTTTTGATTGTTGAGGTAAGTTAGACCGCCAGGGGCGAATAATCGCTTGAAGAGATAAGAAAAGGGTCTATGTGAAAAATATTGGGATTAATGTTATGAAGTATTTGAACTTTTTCAGATATTGGGTTCAAATCAATAACAACTATGTCATCTAAAACGACTTTACCATCCTCAGGGACTGAACACTTCAATCGTTCCTTGGGGCTTAAGGATGGGGTGCTGCTCGTGGCCGGATCAATGATCGGATCCGGAATTTTTATTGTTAGTGCTGATATGACGCGTAATCTGGGAAGCGCGGGTTGGCTGATCGCTGCCTGGGTGATAACCGGTATTATGACCATGACTGCTGCAATTAGCTATGGCGAACTGAGCAGTATGTTTCCCAAAGCAGGCGGGCAATATGTATATCTTAAAGAATCTTATAACAAGCTGATCGCTTTTTTATATGGCTGGAGCTTATTTGCAGTGATTCAGACTGGTACAATTGCGGCTGTAGGAGTAGCGTTTGCTAAATTTGCCGCTTATTTGCTACCTCAACTCAGTGAAGACAATAAATTAATACGGATACAAACAGGGACGGACAGTTGCTTGCAACCAACCTATTTTTCTATTAGCGCTGCACAAGTTGTCGCTATTGGAATCATAGTATTGCTTACTTTTTCGAATACGAAAGGAGTAAAAGGCGGAAAATGGATTCAGAATGTATTTACTTCTGCTAAGTTGCTCTCTCTCTTTGGATTAATCCTGGCGGGCGTTTTGGTAGCGCGGCCGGAAATATGGCAAGCCAATTGGGCGGATGCCTGGCATGCTACTAAAACTTCGCTAGTTGATTTATGCCATCCTGACGCAGGCTTCACTAGTAGCCATATTACGGGAACTGCTTTATTGGGAGGGATTGCAGCAGCTATGGTTGGTTCTGTATTTAGCAGCGATGCCTGGAATAATGTGACTTTTATTGCCGGTGAAATGAAGCAACCACAACGTAACATCGGATTGAGTCTTTTCTTAGGAACACTGATTGTTACGGTCATTTATGTTGCGGCCAACCTTGTTTATCTGGCTGTTTTACCCATGGATGCCATTGCCCATGCAGAAAAGGACAGGGTGGCAGTAGCCGCCTCAATTCCTATCTTCGGGGCTGTCGGTACCTTGATTATAGCAGTTATGATTATGGTGTCTACTTTCGGCTGTAATAATGGTTTGATATTAGCAGGTTCCCGGGTGTATTATACCATGGCGCGTGATGGGGTATTTTTTAAAAGGGCAGGTCATTTGAATCGGCATGGGGTACCTGCAGCAGCCCTTTGGGCTCAATGTATTGTGGCGGCTATTTTATGTTTAAGCGGGAAGTATGGTGACCTGCTGGATATGATTTCTTTTGTAGTGGTAATATTCTATGTACTTACTATCGGGGGAGTATTTATATTAAGACGTCGCATTCCAGACCATCCACGCCCCTATAAAGCATGGGGATATCCGTTTTTGCCGGCTTTATACATTATTTTGGGTATTAGCTTTTGCATCTTATTAATATGGTTTAAACCCCAGTTTACCTGGCCAGGCTTTCTTATTGTATTACTGGGTGTACCGATCTACTATTTGATGAGGCAAAAAAAGCAAGAAGAAACCGGGCAACCAGAATAGTCACTATCAAAATTGCCTTGACTGGTTCCTAGCTTTTTACTATGTAATTAAAATAGAAATATGCTTTGGTAGGATAATTTTTATGTGGATTAGTTGACGTAATTTTGAAGAGAAATTCTCTAGTTTATTTATTAATCCCGTATTGTGCAAACCAACGAACGTATTTCTGTTTTTGATATCTTTAAAATTGGCGTAGGGCCGAGTAGTTCTCATACTTTAGGTCCATGGAGAGCTGCTTTGCAATTCCTGGAAACCGTGGAAAAGAAGTACGGTATTGCAGAAGTAATTGCTGTGAATGTCTTGTTATACGGTTCTTTGGCCAAAACAGGTCATGGACACGGGACGGATGTTGCCGTTATGTTAGGCCTTTGTGGAGAAGATCCGGTTACTTTTGACGTCAATAAAATTGATAGCACGGTAGCATTCCTGAATGCCGAAAAGAAAATGTTGTTGGGGCGAAAAAAGACTATAGCATTTGATCCCAAACAGGACGTCGTATTTTTAATGAACGAATCCCTGACTTATCATCCTAATGCCCTGACTTTTCTTTGCACTTTAAATGATGGAACATCTATTGCCGAAACATATTATTCTATTGGAGGTGGCTTTGTTGAGCAGGAGGGAGGTGGACAAGCAGGCTCGGGAACAACGGAATTGTATTTTCCAATTGATACTGCACAGGACTTATTGCACTGGTGTATAAAAACGGGATTAAGTATTTCGGAAATTGTGCAGGAGAATGAAATTGCCTGGCGTAGCGAACCGGAAACCCGTGCCGGGCTATTAAAAATATGGCAAACAATGAAGGAGTGTATATACAGGGGATGTCATAAAGAAGGGAAATTGCCGGGTGGGCTTGGGGTGGCCCGCCGTGCTGCCCCGCTAAATAAACGATTGGTAAAGAATAAGTCTTACCAGAATTATGATGAATGGATAGAAGTAATAAGATCCGGAGGCAATAGTTTTCAGTATATTTTGGATTGGGTGAGCTGTTTTGCATTGGCTGTTAATGAGGAAAATGCCTCTTTTAGTCGCGTGGTGACTGCACCGACGAATGGAGCAGCAGGGGTTATTCCTGCGGTACTACAGTATTTTGTCGTTTTTTGCGATGGCAATGACGATGATAAGATCATCCAGTTTTTATTAACGGCTGCCGAAATAGGTAGCATTTTCAAAAAAGGAGCTACCATATCCGCGGCAATGGGCGGATGTCAGGCAGAAATCGGTGTTTCTTCGGCAATGGCCGCAGCCGCCCTTACAGAATGTTTGGGAGGAAGTATACGTCAATGTTTGATGGCT
>JBEBWN010000432.1:0-3531 GCA_040392235.1 Taibaiella helva
TCAATAACTTTTTTTCGGAATTGCTGGAAACCCACAAGATAGCCGCGTTATTTTATCTAAGCATAAGTTTGCTGATTGTAGTAGACTACCTGGTCGGAAAACAAAACCGGGAAGCAGATCAGGCTATAGACCATAACGGCGTTGAGGGCAACGATGAACAGTTACCCCGGGATACCCGATAATTCTACCGTAGATGAAAGTGTTGCCGTGCTTTAAAAGCGTTATCGTTGGTTAGCCATCCGTAATACCAAAGATCAAGGCTACAGGTTATTTTTGCTATAGTGCATAAGGCGTCCCAATTTTTCTTCGATAGCCCCCTTCTGTTGGGTCCAAGATATAATAATTGCCCGCCGGGGCGATTCAAGAAGGCCGTGATATCGTCATTGTAAAAATGCAACCCATCCGCGTCCGTCAGCATAAGTGCCTTACCACTATAAAAGCGGCTTTGCACAGCAGAATACGGAATGGCTTCCACTTCGGATCCGGCAAGGGACAATACCCGCTGCCAATCTTCATACCGATTGTCGGGCAACAGGATCATGTCCGGCTTAAGAAATTGCAATATCCGGAACAGTAGGGTAATCTCTTTTTGATTCAAGTTCAAAGGCGGAAGCGCCTTAACTTCCGCAGCCCTGATCACAGGTGTTGACCTGTTACGCAATACAGCTTCAACAAAGGCATAGACAAAAGGAGAATGCGTGCCGTGACGCCCGCGTGCCTTCAGAAAATGTGTAATATATTTAAGACGGCTACCCGGACGACTATTTCTGCTGTCCCCGCGTTTTATCGTTTCCGGTTCCACTGTTGAAATGTAAAAGCATAAATATGTTGATCGTCCTGAGGATGGTATTCTTCTTTAACCAACTCCCATTCTTCCGCCCTGACCACCGGGAAATGTACAGCCGAAGGCGCCTCTATTTCCGTATGCACACGGGTGAGATACAATACATCGGCTTCCTGCAGTGTGCTGGCGTACACAGCCCCGCCGCCTATAATACTGATTTCAGCATGACCCTCGCCTTCGAGGTATTTCCGGGCCGTATCCCAATCAGGAAAAAGCAGCGCTTCTTCGGGAACAGAAGCCAGGGAAGTAGACAAAACAACGTTTAACCTGCCCTGCAAGGGCTTACCTAAGGAAAGCCAGGTATTTTTACCCATAACAATGGGCTTCCCCATAGTGATACGCTTAAAAAAACGAAGATCGTCCCGGAGCGACCAGGGAAGCGTGTTATTTACACCGATAACATTGTTATCGGACGCCGCCACTACAATATTGATCTGCATCATGCAAAGATGCGGGATTTTTAGTTATTAAGCTTAAGCTACCGGGAAGGAATACGTAAATAAACGGGCTTCGCCGTTTTACCTTTTCTTTAAGAAACATTTGCCGGGGCAAAAACATTTTACAATTATATGACAATTTGTATCTTCGGTAAAAATCTATCTTATGCAAAAAATTATCGGCATACTGGGTCTGGCCATAGCACCTGTCTTCATTACCAATTGTTCTCCGAAAGCCAGCAAAGTTATCAGTTCACTTCCTGTAGAAAGTAAAGAGCAAATAACAGCCCAATACACTCCACAACAGCTGGAAAGCGGGAAAGCCATCTTTATGGCCAATTGCGACAAATGCCATAAATTAAAACAACCCGAAACGCGGACAGCCGAAAAGTGGAACAATGTATTGAAGCGGATGATCCCCAAAGCGAAACTAAATGACCAGGATGGCCAATTGGTTAGGGCATACCTTATTGCACATTCGAAAGCCGACTAAATGCTGTATCTGCAAATAATGATATAAAGTCCATCTATTTAGCCGGACTTGCATAATTACCTACCTTTGCCCGCATCAATATACTTTATGAAAATAGGAATTATATGCTACCCTACTTTTGGTGGTAGTGGTGTACTGGCTACGGAACTAGGCCTGGCGCTTGCAGATAAAGGACATGAAATACACTTCATTACTTACCAGCAGCCTGTCCGCTTAAACGTTTTCCGGCCAAATATATATTATCATGAAGTGATTGTACCCAAATATCCTCTTTTCGATTTTCCACCTTATGAAACAGCACTGGCCAGTACCCTTGTCAATGTAATTAATCACCATGACCTGGATTTACTACATGTGC
Source organism: Taibaiella helva (assembly GCA_040392235.1). Taxonomy (GTDB): domain Bacteria; phylum Bacteroidota; class Bacteroidia; order Chitinophagales; family Chitinophagaceae; genus Taibaiella; species Taibaiella helvus_A. The sequence goes on from JBEBWN010000432.1 coordinate 2,133, forward strand.
ATTATGCCATACCTCATGCCTCTTCAGCTTATTTTGCGCGGCAGATGTTAAAAAAGCAGGGAAAAGATATCCCCTTCATTACCACCTTGCACGGCACTGACATTACCTTGGTAGGCAAAGACTCGACTTACGGCTGTGTAGTTACTTTTTCTATAAATGAATCTGATGCAATTACAGCGGTTTCAGACAACCTGAAGAAGGAAACCTATAAATCGTTTGCCATCGATAAAGAAATAGCCGTAATCCCCAATTTTGTAGATGCAAACCGGTTTCATCTTTCGAACAAGGAAAATTTTTAGAAAATGCTGGCGCCTGAAGGAGAACGGATTATTGCCCACGTTTCCAACTTCCGGAAGGTAAAACGTGTAGAAGATGTGCTCGCTGTTTTCCAGAAAGTACACGAACATATACCCTCGAAGCTTCTGATGATCGGCGATGGACCAGAGCGCCAATCCGCCGAAGAACTCTGCCGGAAAATGGGGATCACAGCGGACACCCGGTTCCTGGGTAAACAGGACCAGATGGAGGAAATTCTAAACATAGCAGACCTGTTCCTGCTGCCTTCGCAGTACGAAAGTTTTGGCCTGGCAGCCCTGGAAGCCATGGCTTGCGGTGTTCCCGTAATATCGTCTAATGCAGGCGGGTTGCCGGAAATCAACGTTCAAGGCCAGACAGGCTACCTGGCAGAAGTAGGCGATGTGGATACCATGGCCCGCTATGCAGTGGAAATACTCGATAGTGAGGACGTGCTACAGCGTTTTAAAGATAATGCACTCGCCCAGGCGGCCAACTTCTCCATTAGCAAAATAGTACCTATGTATGAAGCATTGTACAGCCAGGTAACGGAAAAACGCTTACAAACGCACTGATACGTGTTTTAATGGAAAATACTGCTGGAACCAGCCCCGGGAGATTGGTTAACAAGGGAAAAGTTTGTACCGGCGCGTATAAAGCGGTAACTATTGTTGCATACCGGCGAAAAAAATTAAGATCCCTAAGGCAGGCTGACAGCACTGCACAGAAATTTGTCGTGAAATGTGTATGCTGCGGACTGCCCTCGCCTACATCAAGAGACTAAGTCAGGCAACATTGCACATTCAATGTCTCCCCGGAATAGCTTTGGAGTAAACCCAGCCCATATATCCGCAATATATTGCTTCCTTCTGCGCAATATACCGAGGCACTAACCGAACAACAGAGCAATACTTTTATGATTCGCTGTATAAACATAGTGCTATGCCAGCGTATTTAAGTACTTAAATTCTACATTAAGGTACTTAAATTGAAAAATTAAGTACTTAAATTCTAAAATAAGGTACTTAAATCGAAAAAATAAGTACTTAAACCAATGTCATTAACTTAAGGATTTCTAAGTTTGCTTGTAGTTCATGTGAAACTT
>JBEBWN010000433.1:0-3527 GCA_040392235.1 Taibaiella helva
GGGAGGGATGGCTTCGCTTTGATTACTGTTGGGGTTGATTTGTGCATGCATGCGGATTAGAGGTGAAACTTATGCCTTGATAAACGATCGGGCGGTAATGGAACTGTCAATTTTTGGCTAGATATCTCCGCTTCGGTCGATATCAAGACAAAAAAAGCTTCCGCGCTGCATAGGCTAAGCTAAGCCCGCTTTTTTGTCTGGCTATACTACAGCCGGCAAAGCCGTATGAAGTTTAGACTTCAAGAGGGAGAGATTCATTTCCCTTTCAGGAGAAGCCTAAAGGGCTTTAATTATATATAGCCGCAGGTGAAATCCGCGGCTATATATAATTAAAATTCGATTAGATTTCAGTTGATTTCGATGCCACATGGGGCATTATTCTTCGATCTGGTACAAATCAGGATAATTCCTGCCCAGGCCATCATAGTCCAGGCCATAGCCAACAACGAATTTGTTGGGAATAGCAAAACCGGAATACGACACGGTAAGGGGATAAGCATGTGCATCCGGTTTGGTAAGCAATGCGGCTATCTTCACAGACGCAGGCTGTTGTTGTTCTAACTGCGGCAGGAAATCGTGCAGGGTTTTCCCGGTATCCACTATATCTTCTAAAACAATGACATCGCGCTGGTAGAGCGATTCCTCCAGACCTATGGCTGTAACAGTATGACCGGATGAGCTGGTACCCTTATAAGAGGCTAGTTTAATAAAGGATATTTCGGCATCGATCGTTAATCTTTTAAACAGATCGGCCGCAAAAAGAAAAGAGCCGTTGAGCACAGCCAAAAACAAAGGCCGTTTCCCATCATAGTCCAGGCTGATGGCTGCAGCTAATTCAGCAACTCTTGCCTGTAAAATAGATTCTTCCATATAAGGTACGAAATACTTGTCGTGTACTTGGATACGTTGCATTATTCATAATGTTTTTGGCGTCCGGGTCATTCTCCCGGAGCGCTTTGATAAAAATTTACTCCCTTACTGTTGCGACTGATCATGGTCTTTTGTTGGGGCATTCCGACTTGATAACAGGTTCAGAACGCCTTCCTTTTCCAGGACCATAAAGCCAATACGGTCCTTCGATACCCCTTCTCTGAGCTGGTAAGTAAATTCATAATCATTGCCCGATATATTGGTGTAACAATAACGAAACCATACCGCGTGCTCTGTCTTCAGCTCTTCTGCCAGTTCATTAAGATGTGTTGAAAGCGCCATCAGGTTATCCTTCTGGGTTAGCAGGCCTTTAATGACGGCATGGCTGCACTCATAGGCATCGTGTACATTAGTACCCTTAAATAACTCATCCATCAGTACCAGGTAATACCGGCTTTGTTGCAATTTTTGGGCGGTCAGTTTCATGCGTTGCACTTCTGCAAAGAAATAACTTTCGCCGAGAATAATATTATCCTCTACCTGCATATTGGTAATGATTCCTTCCAGGAAGCTGATCTCCATATCGGCAGCAGGCACACCGGCTCCGATATGAGCCAGTAAGGCAGAAACGCCCAACGCTCTGATCAACGTGCTTTTTCCCGACATATTAGCGCCGGTCAGAAACAGGAAATTCTTTTCCCTGCTGAAAGAAATATCATAGGCTACCGGTTTTTTCAAAAGAGGATGATACAGTTGCCTGGCTGCATAATGCAGCGCGGTTGAGGGTTGCAAGCGGGGGAGGACCCACCGATGTTCTCTTGTAGCCCGGGCCAGGGCCTGGCCCGCATCCAGCCGGGCATAGCATTCCATCATTTTGTACACCAAAGGCCTGATCTCCCGCCTTACACGGTAATGATAATGCATGAGTTTTGGGTAGGGTGTTTCGTTACTGATGTGCAGCAGGGCTTCGCAAAGTGGATGCTGCAGTCCCCGCGCGAGCTCTTCCAGATCTGTGCGGACCTCTTCCGGAGGCAGGGCGTTTAATAATTCCACGAGCTGCCGGCAACCTTTTAAAAAGTCGACCAGGTGTGTGAGCGAAAAACGGACAAAAGAAGAGGTGCTTTTATGAAATACCTTTTGCAGCATACCACTTAGCCACAGGTTCAGGGCGTGCTCCTTTCCGCTATAGCCATCTGCCGATTCAAAAAATTTCCCGATCATCACCAGGGTACCATTCGAAATCATACCGGGCCAGTAAGAAAGCTGTTGCATCCAGAATTGCGTTGCCTCCTGCCGCTTTTGCAGGGCTACGAAGGTAGCCGGGGGCAGAAGTACCCACTTACGAAGCTGCTCCGTGCCGGCCTGTGTTGTGCAGCGGGCCAGGAAGGAGAGCAGCGAGGGAGTACCCTGGGTAAAGGACAAATCGTCGAGAGTCTGTTTGTCTAAAATCACAGTATGCTTTTCTTATTGATGTTGCTTTACAGAATTTCCACAGAATTAAAATTTTTATTTCAAGGATTAAGGTCTTACTTTTCGGGCAAATTTCGACATATATAAAAAATGTTTGGTATTATTGGAAATGGTAGCTGGGCAACCGCGCTGGCTAAAATGCTTACAGACAATGGCCGGCCGGTACACTGGTGGATGCGCAATGCGGCCTCCGTCGAACATCTTAAAAATAAACATCATAATCCGCAATACCTGACAGCCGTTAATTTCGCTAAGGAATTGATCCTGCCGACCACTGATATTTTCCATGTTGTTAATCAATGCAATATCATATTAATATGTGTGCCATCGGCTTTTATTGCAGATGTGTTGCAACAATTACCTGCCGGCAGTTTACAGGACAAAATTATTATTTCTGCCATTAAAGGCATCCTTCCGGACCGGCATGTTTTATTAAACGATTTTATGGTCGCGGAGTACGGCATTTCGCTGGACCGTTATGTTGCCATTACAGGCCCTTGTCATGCAGAGGAAGTGGCACAGGAGCGCTTGTCCTATTTAACCTTTTCCGGCCTGAACGAGGAAACTACCCGCTCGGTAGCAGCATGCTTCACTACCGATTACATTAATACAACGGTGAGTCATGACTTATGGGGTACACAGTATGCGGCGGTACTCAAAAATATATATGCTGTAGGCGCCGGTATGGCGCATGGCATGGGATACGGCGATAATTTCCTTAGCGTGTTTATCACCAACTGCTATAGGGAAATGTACCGTTTCCTGCAATTGCAGTTCGAAAAAGTGCATCCCTCCAACCAGGCGCCCGATTTTCATATCAGCGCTTATCTCGGCGATCTGTTGGTCACCGCTTATTCACCCCATAGCCGCAACCGCTCTTTCGGTACACTATTGGGGAAGGGCTATACCGTTAAGGCGGCTACTACTGAAATGAATATGGTTGCAGAAGGTTATTATGCTGTAAATGGTATGCGTGCTATTGCTGCCGAATTGCAGATAGACATGCCCATCATGCAGATCTTACATGCGGCCCTTTGGGAGCAGCAGGCGCCTGCGGACGCGTTCCGGAAAATTAGCGCTCTTTTGTCCTAGTCTCTTATCAGGCATACTTTTTCGACTGGTTATTACGTAGGGTCTGCTGTTAAACTCAATTGGGTGCATCCCCCAGTGTAGTTTAAGTATCCGCT
>JBEBWN010000434.1:0-3525 GCA_040392235.1 Taibaiella helva
TACAGCCGGCATAGCCGTATGCAGTTTAGACTTCAAGAGGGGGAAATTCATTTCCTTTTCAGGAAAAGCCTGGGCTTTAATATGGATAGCCGCAGGTGAAACCTGTGGCTATCCATATGTATTTTATGCTGCTGCAAGCTTTACAATCCATTTTACTGGCTTTGCGCTGTTTTCGCCCTGCATTAAATTGGAAAATTTCTACAGTTACTATGTTGAAATTCAATTGGATGTCAGTTATTCAGCAAGCCCTATATAGTCGGCTGCTCGCTGATGTGTTGATCTTTTATGCAACCTGGGAGCTGGTAAAGACAAAGCGTTTATTGTACTGTGTATGGGTTTAGTGGGCATGTCCACCGCCGGTATTGCTGAGTTTGGCATTGATAAAGAAAGCGCCTTTTACTACGATCCGGGTATGGGCGGGTAATTCCCTGACCGGTGTAACAGCAGTATAGCCCATATCGGATACACCTTTTATAACCTCTATTTTTTCAAAGCTCAGGTGATCGCCGGCCGGCGGTACCGGTTTGTTGGCGTGATCATGATCATGTGCTCCTTCGCCGTGATCGTGATTGTGATCATGGTCATGGTCATGACTATGGCCATTCTTTTCTTTTTCCTCTCCTGGCACTTTGTCTGTCTGTATAAAAACATAATATTTGCCGTCGGCTTCCACAATGGCTTCGTTGGGTACGGCTGCAGCCTTTACATCCTCTATACTGATCTTCCCGGTGATATTCATACCGTCAATCAGGCCTTTCTTGTTCCCGGTTACGGTACAGTGTACGGCAATGGTTTTACTTTCATTCTCGAAAGAGGAGCCTATGTTGAATACTTTTGCTGTAAAAGTGTTGTTCGGGTTATTGGTCAGAGTGAAGATTACCGTCTGTCCCACCTGTACATAGGGCAGGTCGCGCTCGAATACCTGCAAGTCCAGGTGGATGAGGCTGTTGTCTACAATTTCCACCACGGGCGAAGATACATCAACATAGCTGCCGATCTTGGCAAACTCGTTACTAACCGTTCCGTTTACCGGGCTGGTCACCACCAGGGCCGATTGCAGGTTGGAAGCGGTAATAGCTGCGGGATTGATACCCATAAGCTGGATCTGCTTTTGCAACGATGCTTTTCGCGCCCTTAAAGCATTCAGGTCGGCGGTGGCGCTTTGCAGGTTTTTTACAGCGCCGGCATTACCTTCGCTCAATTCCTTTTGGCGCTGCATTTCCTGTTCGGCCAGGATTATCCTGCTGCCCAGGGTGAGGTATTCTTCCTGTAGCTGAACAAACAGTGGGTTTTCGATGGTAGCTATAACCTGTCCCTTATGCACCGCATCGCCCAGTTGCACTTTTAAGGTTTTTACCACACCGCCATATAAAGAGGTAGCATTGGCTTTGTTATTATTGGGTACCCTGAGGGCTCCGTTTGCCTTTATTGTGGCAGTAAGGTTTTTATACTCGATCGAACCAAAAGTAATCCCGATCGTCTTTATTTGTTCCGCGCTTAGTGCAGCTACCTGCTCCCCGCCTTCATGGTCTTCGTGGCTATGCGGATCCTGTGCTTCGGGGTTGCCGCCGCCCTTATGGCTTTCTTTTGGGGTATCGCTTTTACAGCCGTTTAGAGCGGCAAACAAACCCAGGGCGAATAGTATTCTTAGGATGGTATTCATTTTATTATTGGTTATTAAAGTAATAGTATTGTATAATAGATTGGTTGTAGGTATTGAGTATGTCCAGGTAGTTTTGCCGGATACCGATAGCCTGGCCCAGGAACTGGCTGAGTTCGGCAAAGCCTATTTCGCCGACCCGGTAACTGAGCGTTGCTGCCTTGATGATTTCTGATGCCTGTTCCAGGCCGGATGTTTCATAGAAACGGAGTAAGGCGTTATTTTTTTCCATTTCCGCTATTGCCGATGCCATCCCCGTTTGTAAAAGCCGGCTTTGATAGGCAAGGGTCTTCTCCTGCACTTCTTTTTCCGCAAACGCAGTTTTTACCCTGTTCCGATAGGCATTGGCTCCCAATAGGGGGAAGGAGGCTGTAACGGAGAAACCGGTAAAGGGATCGTCGGCTCCCCAGAGCCGCTGGCTGAAAACACGACCGGACAGTTCCGGCATATTAGCATTTTTCTGAACCCGGATATTGCTGGCGGCCACCTGCACGTTTTGCTGTTGCAGGTTGATCAGCGGATGGCTGTCGGGATTCCCGGGCAGGGTCCTGTCCAGCCTTTTCATGGGCGCATCCGGCGGTAACAACCACTCGTTGCGGTCGAGCAGTAACATGAGCTGCTGTTGTTGCACCAGCATTTCCTTCTTATTTTGTTCGGCTGTGGCCCGCAGTTCCCTGAGCTTAGCCCCGGCGGCTATCTCTTCCAGCCGGGCCAGGTCGCCGGTTTTTACCCGTATTGCTGTGGCCTGGAGCAGATTGCTGTACATGCTGTCCAGTTGTTGTAACAGGACTTGCTTGTCTTGCAGGTACCACAGCAGGTAATAGGTCGATCGTACATCTCTTTTGATGATGATATGTAACAATCCTTTGTTCAGTTCAGCCTGTTTTCTTTGCTCCTGCAGGTAAGTTTTGCGTGCCGCATAGAGTCCCGGCCAGGCCAGGCTTTGGCTAAGGCCTATTTTCAGAATGCCGTTATGGTCTGAGGGGCGCAGGTCCTCGTTTTCTGCGAATAGCCCTGTTTTCGGTATTTCTGCTGCGGTTTTTACATTAAGTCCTGCGGTTTTTATCGCGGCATCGTAAATCTCAACCTGGGGGTTGTTGCTCAGGGCCTGTTCTATGGCTGTGTCAATGGAAATCCTCTGCTGGGCATTAACCGGCAAGAGGCCCAGGCATAGGAATAGAATCGATAATGTGTTTTTCATAATAACTTTCCGGTCTATACGTGTTTTTGAATGGAAAATGATATAGAGCAAGGGCAATACAAATAAGGTCAGGAAGGTTGCTGAAATCAGCCCGCCAATTACTACCGTGGCCAGGGGTTTCTGTACTTCGGCGCCGGCGCTGGTGCTAATGGCCATAGGGAGGAAACCGAGCGAGGCCACCGTAGCAGTCATCAACACCGGCCTTAAGCGTGTGGTCGTCCCTTCCTCTACTCTTTGCATCAGATCGGTCATACCCTCTTTCTGCAATTGATTGAATGTGCCGATCAATACGATGCCGTTTAGTACGGCTACGCCGAACAAGGCAATAAAACCGATACCGGCGCTGATACTGAAGGACATGCCCCGGAGCATCAGGGCAAAAATGCCCCCGATGGCGCTCATAGGAATTGCCGTAAAGATCAGCGCTGCCTGCCCGAAGGACCGGAAAGTAAAGTACAATAGCATAAAGATGAGCAAAAGGGAAACAGGAACAGCGATCATCAGGCGGTCGCTGGCCTCACGGAGATTTTCAAACTGGCCGCCATAAACATAGTAATAGCCGGATGGTAGGGGCACTTTTCCAGACAATTGGTCCTGTATTTCGTTTACTACACTCTGCACATCTCTTCCCGAAACATTGAAGCCGACTACAATCCTGCGCTTG
>JBEBWN010000435.1:0-3501 GCA_040392235.1 Taibaiella helva
TTGAAAATCAGCTTTTTAGAAAATTAAAAGTAAGCGAAATCCGGGTATCGGATAACCTATCCGAGGCCGGGAAAGAAATTGAATCTTTATCGCCTTTATTAGCTTCTTTAAAAGAAACACAACCCTATTCTGTTCCACAGCAGTATTTTGAGCAGTTGGCAAAGAACGAGCCAGTGTCGACCGGGGCTCCCCGGGTATTGGAATTCCAGTCATTAAGAAGCATCAAGTGGGCCAGGTGGGTGGCAGCAGCTTCGATATTATTGATATTTTCGCTGGGCGGATGGCACTTTTTAAAACCGGACTACGGTTCTGTTCATGCACAAACCTTTGAGCAGGCTTTGGCCAAAGTTCCTGAAGCCAAGATTAAAGAGTGGCTCAGTAATAACCTGGATGAAGATGATATAAATAGCATGGATGTCAATGTTGTTGATATCCGGTCAATGAGGCAATATAAGACCCTGAATCAATTTTCTGAAAAAGAAATAAAAGAATATCTTGAATATGAGACCTGGTAAGTCCCCGCTTATTGGTTAAAATAATATAAAAATGCTTAATAAAATTGTAGTTGCGCTTTTACTGGCGATATTGACAACAGCAGGAGTATACGGGCAAAAGAAAGAACGCAAGAAAGATGAACAAATCCGGCAATTGAAGATTGAATTTGTAACACAGCAAATGAAATTGTCATCACAACAATTACAACAGTTCCTGCCGCTGTATAATAAGTACTCCGATGAATTGCTGGTACACCGGTTTGCTCTGAAAGATCTGGAAGCTAACCCGAATAGCCGCTACCAGGTAGAAGAACGCCAGAGAATTGAGCAGAAAATGGTAGAGATTAAAGGGAAGTACAAAAATGATTTTTTAAAAATCGTATCGGCTGACCAATTAGCCAATATGTACAAGGCTGAGGGCGACTTTAAAAAGGTATTGATCAATTACCTAAAAAAAAGACAGTAGGTATAGCAAACGGTGACACGTAGTCGTTCTGCTGCCGGAGTACTTTGTAAAGCTCATCTGATTTACGCACCTTTGCATCTATGCTGAACATCGGTTTTGATGCCAAAAGGGCTTTTTTAAACGGAACGGGTCTGGGCAACTACAGCCGCTCTGTTCTCTCCTTCCTGCCCAGGCTTTTCCCGGATAACAACTATTTTTTGTATACACCGAAGTTGGGTCCGGACATCTACCGTGAAATTTTAGCCGCTCAAAATAATATTCGCATTGTTACTCCCTCCCTACCCTTATTCCGTTCGGCATGGAGAAGCCGCTTTATTGTCCCCCGCCTCCTGCAAGATAAACTGGAGCTGTTTCATGGCTTGAGTCATGAAATTCCAATCGGGATTCACGCAACAGGCATTAAAACAGTTGTAACTATACACGATCTGATTTTTTTAAGGTACCCGCAATATTACAAGCGCATAGACCGGAATATTTATGAAGCCAAAATAAAATATGCCTGCCGCAATGCCGATAAAATTGTAGCCATCAGCGAACAAACAAAAAAAGACATTCTAACTTTTACAGGAGTACCGGAGGGAAAAATCGAGGTCATTTACCAATCTTGCGACGGTGTTTTTGCAGAGCCTGTTCCAGCAGATAAAGTAAGCGAAGTCAGGGCAAAATACCTGTTGCCGGACCGGTACCTTTTGTATGTAGGTACCGTTGAAAAGCGAAAAAATCTTATGGTCCTGGCCAAAGCACTTCGCTCAGCTCCCAAGGATGTTCAGTTGGTTGTTGTGGGAAAACTCACCGAATATGCCTCAGCAATTAAAGCCTTTCTGGAGAACGCACAATTAACGTCGAGGGTAAAATTCCTGGAACAGGTTCCCTTTAGTGATCTGCCCGTAATCTATAAATTGGCTGAAATATTCTTATATCCGTCAGAATTTGAAGGATTTGGCATACCGGTTTTAGAAGCGTTAAATGCCGGGATACCCGTTATAGCAGCCACCGGATCCTGCCTTGAAGAAGCCGGCGGACCGGACAGCATTTACCTGCCGCCACATGATGACAGCGCCTGGACTGATGCTATAACGGGTTTATGGAATAGTCCGGCGGAAAGAAAAAAGATGGCAGAAAGGGGAAAACACTATGCCGCCGGCTTTAGTGAAGACAAGCAGGCTACGCAGCTTTTTGCACTCTACCAGCGCCTTATCGGCTGAAAACAGAAAATGATCTGTGCAAAACAGGCGATCACTATCAATTTGTTCATAAACAAATTACCTCTTTACTTTGCAATTAATGAGTATTATACATTTGGTCGTGGGCGATTTGACTGCCCAACCGCTCTTTACAGCTATAAATGAAGAAACGGCGCCCGGCGAGGAAATTGTCGTTCTGAAAGATATATTGCATGTAGGTCCTCTTCGAACAGACGGAATTGGCTTCAGCGAAGGCAGAAGCGCTTTCTGGCAGACAGTGTCCGGAGAACCTTCGACGCCTGTGGTGACAGATGACCTTGAAAGACTCATGCAGGTATCGAGCAGGCTATCAAATAGTGCGGATATAAAAATATGGTTCTGGATGGCCCCGACTCCGGCAGACGTAGTGGCGTATTTTTGGCTACTGCACTTCCTCAAGAAGCACCAGGGGCGTTTTTATGTAGTTAATATCAATGGACTCCCCTTTTTGGATAACAACGGAAAATTGTTTTACCCCGAAAGCATTGGACATATTCCCGTAAAGGAAGTAACAAAAGCCCGAAAACTGGCAAGGGCTACCTTACCCTCGGAATGGGAAACAGATGGCGACGAATGGGGCCGGCTGCTGGAAGAGCATTCAGGCATCAGGATTTTTGAAGGCGGGAAAAGACTAAAAGGCGCTGCCATCGATCATTACGATGATTTGCTGTTAGCCGCTATATCCGCACAGCCACAGAAAATAAGCAAAGTAATTAATCTGGTAATGTCCAAACATAAGGTGCCTACCGGCGACCTCTTCTTGCAATGGAGGCTAAAAACCATGGCTGAAGCCGGTATAATTGATCTGACCAAACATGACGTAAAATTAGGGAAGGGCCCGGAACAAGACCAACCTGAAGAAACAGACCCTACCGGGGCGTAAAAAATGGGAACACTCGTATTATCCGAAAAATCGCTAACAATATGATCCAGGTTACCACACTTGATAAAATCGGAACGGATGAACGGGGATATACTTACGAGTATTTTCACGAACGTTATGGCCGCCACCTGGTATGCTTCCGCAAAGCAGGCAGTATCAGCGGCAGGCATTACCATAAAGGATTATCATTAAGCAAAAATCCCGAAATTATTATTCTGGCCAGCGGAGCGTTTACGCTAAACTGGCGCGAAGTAAACGGTAGCCGGATAGAAAGTATCCTTATCGATGAGCCCAGTCGCATTGAAATACCACCATATATATGGCACGAACTTAAGGCCGTTTCCGATTGCACCTTTATTGAGCTTAATGCCGTATCAGAACACCAGGCAGATACATTTTACGAAGCAGACTAGATTTGCTTTAACAAACTTATTG
>JBEBWN010000436.1:0-3480 GCA_040392235.1 Taibaiella helva
GCTACTATTGCAAAAATAGAGTTGTTGTCTCTCTTCCAGTGCCGAATGCAAAAGCAGGGCAAAATAATAACGGACTTGGCAACCAGATATCACATCCCCGGATAACTGCGATAAATGCCCATACTACCGGATCAACTGAACGTTGCCGCGGTAGTATTCAGGGTTATTATTCGCCATTCGAATTTCAATAATATAGATATAAACGCCATGCTCTTGCTCCTGGCCATTGAAGCGACCGTTCCAGCCACTTCCAAAAATATTACTGCTCGTAAAAAGGCGTTGCCCCCACCGGTTAAAAATCTCCATCTTAAAAGTCTGTATGCCGGCTGCCAACATTGACTTGGGAAAAAAATAGTCGTTAATGCCATCCCCATTAGGGGTAAAGGCATTCGGGATATCTATACGGCAATCTTTTGATATCTCTATAGTCCCGGTAGCGCGGCAACCCAAAGGTGCTGCACTAAGCGTCAGGCTGTATTGCCCGGCCTCACGCACCAGGATATGATCTTCAGTAGCGCCGGTGTTCCATAGGTAATGGTATGTAGTAACAGGATTACTGGCCTTGTTTTTCAATAGAAGTGGTGCATCTTTAAGACAAAGGCCACTTTCACTATATAGTTCTACAAGGGGTAGGGGGAATACCTGTATGGGTATGCTAAACGAATCTGCAGGACAAGACCGGAAATAGACCGACAGCGTTATCGGCATAAGTCCGGGCTTATCGTAAGCGCTGTGGATACTGTGGCTGCTTAAGCCGCCTGAACTGCGACCATCGCCCCAGTGCCATATGAGATGGTCAACAGCAGGACTATGCAGCTGATGGGTAAGTACTATCGACTCGCCAACGCAAATCTGGTCGCGATCCACCTGGAACCGGACAGGTATTAGGGAGTCTACAACGACAATACGGCTATAGGTGTCGCTGCACTTATCATTGATGTCCCCCCGGAGCTCTATTTTGTAACTGCCAGGCTTGGGATATATATGTTGTGGTTGGTAGAGTGTTGAGAAGCTTCCGTCGCCCAAAGACCAGTGAAAGTTTTGGTAGCGAGGATCAGATGTATTGTTTATAGATAGAAGCTGTTGTTGGCATGCAAAAGAGTCGACGCTGAAGGCTACGGTATAGTCTTTTTCGGGGAAGGAAAGTACAAAGGTATCAACGTAAAAGGCACAGGCTGTATCGCTTTGATACCTAATCCAAAAAATGCCGGACCGGTTCATTATCCGGTTTTTTTTTGTGCTGCCATCCTCCCAGATATAGTTTTTACCTCGTGTATAAACAGGCTGCATTGTGGCGGTATCGGCCGCACACATGCCCGCTATTCTCGTTGTGCTATAAATACCTTTCGGCTCTGGCATAGTGATATGGAAGGTGTCTACATATTCGCCACAGATGGAGTCTGCGGCCAGGTAGCGCAGCCAATAGGTACCCGTTTTTTTGATGTATCGTTCAGGGCTGCTATAGCCATCCTGCCAGGTATAGTTCTGACCGGATGCCACCTTGGCTTTTAATAAAAAACTATCAAGGCAATACACCGTATCGGTAAACGTGTTGTAATAGCTGGGAAGAACAGCAATGGTATTGGGTAAACCGAAGGACGCCAGTGTTCCGCGAAAGAGCGTAAAGCCTTTTTCTTCATATTGGCAGGACAGGCCTGGGCGGTTGGGTTGTTGAATGACCTGCAAGGCGGAGTTGCCAAATCCGGAGCAATAGATTTTTCCGTCGGGGCCTCTTTTCATACCATCTGCATGGTCAGAGGCCGATGACAGTCTTGTCATTGATTGTTGAATAAGCGTACTATCATTTGTCGTCAGATCAAATTGGTGTACAATATGTTCCATGGTAGCATATAATTTGGTATTGTCGGGCGAAAAGCAAACGCCGTAAGCATAGGTGGCAGCATTAGCGGACAATATAACGGGATGGTTTACCTGGCCGGAGCGCCTGTTGAAATCGTAAAGCACCAGGTTGCCCTGTGCAATGGCCAGTTTCCTGCCGTCGGGAGATACATCTATATAGCCTATAACACCGTGGTATTGGCCAATGCCTTGTATACCGGCAGATACTGTGGCCTGGGTATCGATGCCCTGCAGGCCGATATTATAGACTTTAAATTGATTTCCTGCCCGGGAACAGGTTATCAGCCATATATTGCAGTCGAACCCCGGTAGGGCAAACAGGTGTTCGGTAAGGTCTTTAGTTAGTAAAACGCCCTTACTTGTGTCAACAACATCGCCCAGGCCGTCATTTAATGACATATCTATCAAGCTGTAGTATAAGCGGCCAGAATCAGCGGTGGTATTTATATCGCCCAGCGAGAAAATGTAATATTGCTGACTGTTGCCAGGGTGGGGTACAATAAGGGTACCTTGACTGGTACTTGATGTGATGTTTACCGCAGTGCCTGGTAGATCGTTCCCATTTGGCATTACGCGATGGTCCTTATTCCAGACAAAAGTGCCATCCGTATAAAATAGTAATTGTCCCTCTTTGCTGCAAACGGAGGCACAGCCTTCCCGGGTGTTTAGTGAGGTGCGAACGGCCTCGGGCGGACTGCTATTAAAGTTAATACCAGCATTACCGCCAAAGGCCCAGAAATTTTCGTACTGTGCTAAACCAAGCGTTGGTAACAGTAAGTTGACAAAGAGAAAAATGATCCTGTTAGGCATAAATGCGTTTTAATACAAATGGTAAGTAAAGGGATTTACATTGCACGTAGGTTGTATTGCCCAGGCCTGTTGCGCGCTTTTGTGTTTGGGAGCATCAGGAACAGGGCCGGATACAGATTGAAGCCCAAGTGGGGCACTTCCGCTTGGGCTTCTTTTCTTTATTGCGTTTTTACCAGTTTGAAGGTTTTTAAGGGCATATTACGCTGGTCGAATACGTGCAATATGTAGGAACCAGGGGGTAATGAACTAAGGTCTATTTCATGAGATGATGACCGTTGTAATACCGCGCGGCCATCTAGGCTGTTGAGCTCTGTCAGAACCGGTGTAGCAGACTGAATATATGCTTTGTTGATCGCAGGATTGGGATAGACGTTGATATCGGGGCGGGCGGCGGTATTGTCTCCAATACCGGTATAGTTGGTTACAAGGTAAATGTCTGAAGTATCGCTGCATTCACCAATACTTGTTATGACTCGATATGCGCCATTTTCTTGTATGGAATAGGTTGGATGAATGGCTCCAGCTATAATCTTTTCGTTTAACAACCATTGATAGCGTTCGTAGGTTTTGGTCGTACTTAATAGGAAATCTTTAGTGGTGATTTCGGGATCAATGGATAGGACATGCACATTCATTGTTTTAGTGGCGACGGTATCGCCGCAAACAAAGACAGAAACACTCAAAAGACCGCCTTCTGGCCCAGCCTGAACAGCAATGCTATTGCTATCACTTTGACCCGTCCACCCGGAAGGTAATGACCAATGGTAAGAAGCTCCTCCAATATAGAATATGGAATAGATATTATTTATG
>JBEBWN010000437.1:0-3458 GCA_040392235.1 Taibaiella helva
TTCTTCCAGTGCGATATGGATCTCATCTTTTGCGGGATTGGGATAGCAAGTCAGGTTATCAGGCGCTTCTTCGCTCTGCACAATACCCGTAACACCCTTAGGTGCCAGGATAAAGGATGTACAGCGCAGGTTGTTGCTGGTGTCGGGATCCTGCCAGCCGGGCTGATCAAAAAAACGAGCGGGGTCAAAAAGCAGTGCGCAAAATTGGTCAAAAGATTGTTCCTGACCGGTGGTATTTTGATTGGTAAGGCTAATGAAGGAAAGGGCTATACTGTTATTTTGGGGGATACCTGTTTGTAAAATGGTGCCTGAAGGCTGTTCATTTAAAGGAGTAAGATACCATATCGTATCGCCGGCCAGTATATCGTCGGGGCCATTGTTTTTAATGTAGGCGGTAAGGGAGAAGGTGTCTCCGTACGGAATAAGAGCGCCATCAGTGGGTGAGGAGAAGCCGGTTAACTCCAGATTGCAGTTGCGGGGCTGGGCCAGGCAAACCTGGTGGAAAAAGGTCAGTACCAATGCTGTGGCCATGTATTTTGCTTTTCTCATATTTTTTCTTTCTTATCAGAATTTATTGGTGTGATGGGGAACGTTTTCTGTGTGCGCTGATGCTTTTTTGTTGTTAAAATAGAATGTGTTATCTGAACCTGATCGGGGCTATGGTGTTCCCAAGCCGGATGTACGCTGTCTTTGTGACCTAGGTAGTACCGCAATGTAAAGGAGGCACCGCCTGGCGGCAGAAGGCGCAACAGCAAATGTCTTCTTCCCCGGTCTCCGCTTTCATAAAGGCTACCGATTTACCGATACTTTTTTAGTTGTGCTGCCACCGGGCGTAACAAAATGTACAAGGTACAGACCCGCTGAAAGCTGCCCTATATCTATTGTTAGTAAACCATTGCGCTGCGGTAATTCGGCTGCATGCCGGGCTAGTACTTTCCGGCCTATCAAGTCTAGCAGGTACACCTCTATGTCCTCAGAACGGTTACCTGCCGGTATGTGCAGGTACAATGTTTGGCCTGCAGGATTAGGAAACACCGAGAAGCCGACTGGATCTTGTAGGGTAGCGATGGCCGTTGTTTGCGGAGCAGGCATTACCACCACCTGTTTGCAACAGGTATTATTAAGGGCATGGGTATCCAGGTAGCTAAAGCCAACAGTATCGCCCCAGGCATTCCGCTTCCAGCTGTCTATTTGACCGCAATAATCCAACACCAAAGGTTCGGTTAGGCCTGGATAATTAAAGGAAATGCCATAGTTATCCCTGTAAATGGTGGAGTCGCCAACGGGTACGGTATCGTTGGTGCCGCCACCCCCTATGAATGCGCCGGAATAGTCAATCGATTTTTGGCCATCCACAATACGGTACACAGTGTAGTAACTTGTATCATTTTTGAACATTATATCAGGCCCCATGTTCTTACGTCCGAACCGCAGGACCAGGGATTTCCCGTTAATAACGGTATCAGCAGGTGAAATACAGATGGCTTCCAGGTCGCAGATCCTTTGCGCCGGAGCCCGGTAGCCGGATAGGGCCAGGCAAAGCAGTAAATTTAGTTGTACAAAGCGATAATTCATAAATTCGATTTAGTAAAAAGAGATAGGAAATGATGCATTATCTCCTTTCTGTTCAGAAAGGAGATATCCTTGCTCCGTTGCTATACGGCAGGTCTCGTTATCTTGCGATCCTGAATTTAGCGGTGCTGATTTCTTTACCCGTTTGCAGGCTTAGTGTATACAGGCCGGCGGGAAGCTTCGTCAGATCCAGGGCCAGAGGCCCCTGTTCTATTTGCCGGCTTTTATAGGTTTGGGTGCTTATAGCGCGCCCTGTAATGTCGCTGATCCGGATCTGGATGTCTTCCGGGCCAATGTGTTGTCCTGTATTAATATACAGTTTATCGGAGGCTGGGTTAGGATAGAGTTGCCAGGCAATAGCCAGGCCGGTATTTTTCGTAATGGCGGTTGCATTACCGGGCATTATTGTTAGCGTACGGCATACCAGATCATTACTTTTATTGGGGTCGGAGTAGGCCATGAGCATATCCTCCCCATTTACAACGGCTTCACTGGCAATCTGCACACAAAAATCAAATGTCAGAGGCTCTGTACGGTTAGCGGTATTCATATTGAGGCTATTCCGGAAGCTTATCGCTTCGTCTAAGGGAATGCTGTCATTTCCCTGCCCGGCAAGTATATTTTCCAGCAGGCTTGTTTTCTGGCCCTCGATGTCGGTGTACATAATGACGATAATGCCATCGCCGGTGACCATTTTGTCCGGTCCGTTATTGTGAAATAGAACTTCGACCGGAATTTTTTCGCCCGTTTGAAAAGTGTCGCGCGAGACAATAATTTGGGGTTCCACATCACAGGTTCTGCGCTCTCTTTGTGCGTGCAGGGAATAACAGGTTGTAAGTGCAGAAAAACATAGTACTGATTTTGTTAAGTAGGATTTCATTGTTTTTTGAATTATAATAAAATGGATTGGTAATGGTACAGGACCGGTTTGTTTTATATTATTTTACGTACGGTGGCTGGTATTTAATAAGCGGAACAAGTCCGTTTGCTATTGTATGGCGATTTCATTGCCGGGCGTTGCAGAAGCTATCGCAGCAGGCTGATATTACCCTTGTAGTGCTCTTGAATGTCGCCGGCTTGGAATGTTATCCGGTAAACATAAACATCAGCCGGCTGATCCCGGCCATTCCATTTACCATCCCAACCTCTGCCATCAATGCTCCTGGTTTCAAAAAGCAATTGTCCCCATCGGTTAAAAATTTGTATATGGATATCGTTAAGACCTTTAGATAACAGGTTTCTTGGAAAGAAGAAATCATTGTGCCCGTCGCCATTGGGCGTAAAACAGTTGGGTATATCGATATAGCAGTCCTTCCTGATTTCTATCTCTTCGGTTTGAGCGCAACCTAAAGCTGTATAGGCCGTAAGACGATACTTACCAGGATCGGTCACTATTATACGGGGTGTAATAGCGCCGGTATTCCACTCCTGGTGAAACGGGAGGAGCTGGTATTTATTTTCCAGTATTATGGGGCTGCCTTTGAAGCAAAGGAAGCTGTCGGGGCCCAGATCGACAACCGGAAGTGCTTCAACAAACAGGCTGTCGAAGGCCATAAAATCGGGACAAGCCCGGAACCCGGTCCGAAGCCCTATCCGGAAGGCGCCGCTTTTGTCGAAAGCCCGCGACAGTGCATTTTCCGCTATAGCATGCCTGTACTGTTCTTCATTAAAGGTCCAGACATACGAAACGACGCTGGCATTAGCGCCAAAGATATTCAACTGCACTTTTTGGCCTGGGCATATATGCTCGTCGGAGAGCGAAAAGCGTACTTCTATCCGCTCATCTACCGTAACGTATCGGCGGGCAGTATCCGAACACACGGCACCCTGTCCCACCAGGTATATTTCGTGTGTACCTGCCGGTGTGGCTGTGTACGAGGTATTCC
>JBEBWN010000438.1:0-3449 GCA_040392235.1 Taibaiella helva
TGAACTGATTTGCGACGACGACGCGAAGGTTGATAAGTACGTTTCATAATATTTTTTGTTAAAAACTATTTCATTTAAATTTGAGAAAAAAGCCAAACTGTCAGCGTATTTTCCAAAAGGACTGCAAAGGTATTGGTATTTTTTTAAATGACAAAAATATTTTGGCGACAAGAGCGACCTGCTCAATGGTTGTCCGGTTATTAAAATCTTTTTTGGTTTTGCCCTTAACTATTGATTTATTGTATTTTTTCCCTTAGTAACTCCTTAGCTTTTTTATCACTTCATCCAGGCGGCTTTTGGCCAGGAAGTTTTGTTCCAGTTCTATAGCGAAAGGAACTGGCGTGTCCAGGCTGGCGCACCGTAAAACGGGGGCATCCAGATGTTCAAAGCAGTGTTCATTGATCCAGGCGCTTAATTCGCCTCCCAAGCCGCCGGTCAGCGTGTCTTCGTGTAAAATCAGAACTTTCCCGGTTGCTATAACCGCCTTTCGTATAGCTTCATAATCCAAAGGCAATAATGTACGCAAATCAAGCAGGTACACCGAAATGCCGGGATTTCGGTGTATGTATTCCTTCGACCAGTGGACCCCGCTGCCATAGGTAATAATGGTAAGCTCTTCGCCTTCTTCTACTACGTTGGCTTTGCCAATTTCAATAGTATAATAGGCGTCAGGAACATCGCCGCTGACACTTCTGTAGAGCGCCTTATGCTCAAAGAATATAACGGGGTTGGGATCTTCAAAAGAACTGAGCAGAAGCCCTTTTGCATCTATAGGATTAGAGGGGTAAACAACTTTTAGGCCGGGAATATGGGTAAACCAGGCTTCATTACTTTGGGAATGGAAGGGGCCGGCACCCACACCCGCTCCTGTAGGCATCCGGATAACGACATCGGCGTTTTGTCCCCAGCGATAATATATCTTGGCGAGGTTATTGACGATCTGATTAAAGCCCACGGTGACGAAATCAGCAAACTGCATTTCCATCATGGCTTTAAACCCCTTTATGGATAAACCCAGGGCGGCGCCTACAATCGCACTTTCGCATAGCGGAGTATTGCGGACACGTTCTTTACCAAATTCATCCACCAATCCTTCTGTTACTTTAAAAGCTCCGCCGTACTCTGCAATGTCCTGTCCCATCAAAACCAGGTTATCGTGTCGTTGCATTGCCATCTTTAATCCTTCGCTGAGGGCCTGGATCATTTTTCTTTCTGTCTTGGGATATCCTTCTATCTGAGTGGTTTGTCCTACATATGGTTTATATACATCAGCTATTTCTTCGGCTGTATCAGGAGTTATGGGCAATGCAGCAAATCCGATTTCCAGTCCTTTCTCAATCTCGTCCTGTATAGCGCGCCGGGTTTCCTCAATGTATTGTTCGTCTATAAGTTTTTCTTTAAGCAGGTAGGCTTCGTAATTTTTTACCGGATCCTTTTTTCCCCAGATTTCGAATAGCTCCTGTGGAACGTATTTTGTCCCGCTGGCTTCTTCATGTCCCCGCATCCGGAAGGTCATTGCCTCAATCAGTATGGGTTTTTGCTCTTTCAGGCAATAGCTACGGGCTTCTTTAATGGCCTGGTATACCTCCAGGACATTATTACCGTCAATGGTAATGCCTTTCATGCCGTAACCAATTGCCTTATCCGCAAGTTGTAGACAGGCATATTGTTCATTTACCGGAGTACTTAAACCATATCCATTATTTTCAATAAGAAAAATAACAGGTAGCCGCCATACAGCAGCAGTATTGAGCGCTTCGTGAAAATCGCCCTCGCTGGTGCCGCCATCACCAGAAAAGGCAAGGGATACTTTTTCTTCTTTTTTTAATTTATGTGCAAGGGCAATGCCATCTGCTATGGCCAACTGAGGGCCAAGATGTGAGATCATTCCGCAAATATGATGCTTGGTGCTGCCGAAATGGAAGGACCGTTCCCTACCTTTACTGTAGCCTTCTTTACGTCCTTGCCACTGCAGAAACAATTGGTGAAAGGGCATTTTCCGGGCGGTAAATACGCCCAGGTTACGGTGTAGCGGCATGATGTATTCATCGGTATCCAATGCCATCGTGGCGCCAATGGCAATAGCTTCCTGCCCTATACCACTAAACCACTTGCTGATCTTTCCCTGGCGAAGCAATATCAACATCTTTTCTTCGATCATCCGGGGTTTTAAGATCTCCTGGTAAAGCGCTTTGAGTACGTTTTCGGATAAGCCTTTTCGGGAAAATTTCATATTTGCAGTAAAATTTGCGCAAAGGTAATGGGAGTTTTCCAATAGCAGAATGGTAACCAAGCATATTAGATAAATGATTGCCAGGCCCCTGGCTCTCAAAAGAGGATTAGGCATAAAAAATGCTTCCCGGAGACGGAGAAGGTTTAAAAAAATACAAGCTTCTTTTTGTTTTTCGATACTAAAAATTATATTTGTAACGTCTTTTGTTAATCAGATATTAAATTTACTTTCTATTTGATAGGGCAGTAGATATTATGATCTGTTACTTTATAAATTGATTCTCTTGAAACGATTATTATATTTATTTTTTGCTTCTTCTCCTCTCTTGGGCTTTGCTCAGAAACATCATGAAATCGGTCTATGGGGAGGCGTCGCGAATTATTATGGTGATTTACAGACAAAATGGATTCCTACAGGTGTGGAGAACTCGGCTACCTATAGGCCCAGTGGGGGACTTATTTATAAGTACTTTGTTAACCCCAGTGTCGGTTTCCGTTTCGGGGCTTCGTACATCAGTGTTACTGCGGCCGACAGCTTGTCCGAAATCGGCGCCAATAAGCTGCGTAATCTGAGTTTTAAAAACAATATGTTTGAATTGTACGGAGGAATAGAGTTGAATTTACTGCCGATTGATATGGACAAGTTTCATCTTACCCCCTATGTGTTTGCGGGAGTAGGTGCATTTTACGGTAGTCCGACCGCTCTTGATGACAAAAACGAGAAAATTGTATTGCGTAACATGAGCACAGAAGGCCAAGGCTTGCCGCATTATCCGGACCGCCAGGTGTATCCCCTGGTTAATGCCATGTTTCCTTTTGGAGGTGGTATAAAATGTTTTGTAGGCAATACAGTAGTTCTTTCGGCAGAAGTCGGTTTCCGTTACACGACAACGGATTATCTGGATGATGTAAGTCGCTCTTATGTGAATATGGATACTTTAATGGCTTATAAAGGACAAAAAGCAGTGGAAATGTCCTACCGGGGTAATATTGGGGGAAGCTGGGACGGTAACTACCCCAACTACAAATACCAAAGAGGCGATTTTAAACGGAATGACTGGTATTGGACGGTAGGCCTGTCTGCCACTATTTATTTCGATGCCTTCGGAAATGCCAAGAAATATATACAGACAACTTGCCCCAAGATCTTTGGAAGAAGATAAAGGGGACACAATGTAAATAAATATAAAACAGGAGGGACCGACAGCTGTCGGTCC
>JBEBWN010000439.1:0-3434 GCA_040392235.1 Taibaiella helva
CATGTTGTGACCTCAAAAGAAGCCACTATATGGTCTGTGGTTTGGATTTCGTTGTCAATGGTTTTCTCTGGGGTAGTTTATTGGGTATTTAATAAAGATGCCGGCGGCCATGAACTGGCCATAGAGAAATTTACGCAATATCAAGCTGCATACTGGATCGAAAAGGCTCTTTCTGTAGATAATCTTTTTGTATTTATTCTTGTTTTTGGTTATTTTAAAGTGCCCAGTCAATTACACCATAAAGTGTTGTTTTGGGGTATTATTGGAGCACTGGTATTTAGAGCTATTTTTATTTTCGCAGGGGTGGGACTTATCAATATCACTTTCCTGCCAGAAATGGTGTTACTGGGTAAAGCGGTAAAGATCAACATTGTTCTTGCCATATTTGGGGCGTTCCTAATTTATGCCGGAATTAAATCCTGGGGGGGGAGCGATCATGATGAGAATAAAGATTTCAGCAATTCCGCAGGTGCAAAATTGGTAAAGAAATTGTATAAGGTTGCTCCCGGATACGATGGCGATAAGTTTTTTACCATTCAAAATGGCGTAAAAATTGCAACCCCGTTACTGGTTGTCGTAGCGGTGATTGAGTTTACTGATGTTCTATTCGCCGTCGATTCTATTCCGGCCATTTTTGCAATTTCAAGCGATCCCTTTATCTTATACACCTCTAATATTTTTGCAATCCTGGGTTTGCGTTCGTTATACTTCTTGTTGGCCAATTTCATTCACATGTTTAGTAAGTTACCCTATGGACTTTCCATTATTTTGACGTTTATAGGTGTAAAAATGTTGATCGCTCCCTGGATCCATATTTCTTCGCCCATATCACTCTGTATAGTGGGGGGCGTACTTATTTTGTCTGTTCTGGCATCTATAATATTTCCTGATAAAAAAACAGATGAGGAAATCGTAGACGAGATGGCGGGGGATAAATTTTAGCTACTATGTTGTGGAAGGAGATCCTGTGTTAAAGATAAAGGCGATGTGTGGTGTCCACGACAAACCCATACGTTCTGTCTTGGGCAGGGGCGATGCTAAGAGCCAGAAAATGCCAAGGAGAAGAGCAGGCTTATAGAAAT
This sequence comes from Taibaiella helva, assembly GCA_040392235.1. Classification (GTDB taxonomy): domain Bacteria; phylum Bacteroidota; class Bacteroidia; order Chitinophagales; family Chitinophagaceae; genus Taibaiella; species Taibaiella helvus_A. Next base: position 1,083 of record JBEBWN010000439.1, read on the forward strand.
GCTATCGCACTGCCTGGAGCGGTATAAATGCTTTTGTATTACCGGATCAGTATTGCCCGGCCTGACATACGTTCCTTTGCTTCTTCCTTAAAAAATAATATCTTACGGCCTTTTACCTGTCTATACTTATAAACGAACCATACAATGAAAAAAACATTCAAAGCAGCGCTGCTGCTGCTATCCTTTTATCTGCAAAGCACTACAGGCTTTTCCCAGTTTAACCGCTTTGACAGGATGGGTTATGATGCCAGGGGCGTAGCGGAGATGAATAACCATTATCGCGATGGCCGCGACCATGGCCGGAAAATGCGGGGTTTCCTCGGCTACGAGGTCGGAGCGTTCTTTTCTTTCGCTGATTTTAACTACCAGCATGTGTTTGATGACGTGGGTGGTTTTCATGGTGGCCGGCAGATTACTATCGACCGGACGTTGAAGTCGCGGCACCTCGGTTTTAATGCCGGGTCTTATGTGTTGTTGGGCTCCCTGGGAGAGAGTAGCGCCCTGGCTTTTGACTGGGGTATTACGGCGGTCTTCTCGGCCAGTTCTACAGGCGATGTAACGATGCCTTCGGGCAATGTGTACGCGTATTCGTTTAACTACCTCCAGTTTGCTGTTCCCCTGCTACTTTCATACAAATGGGGAGGCGAAGCAGTGTACGATAAATCACAACCCTTTTCCTTTACTGCCGGGGCAGGTCTTTACCCGGCTTTTGTAACGACCACTCTGGGTAGCAGTGGCAATACAAAAGGGTTGTTTGCACCGGTGTTGAAGGCGGAAATAGGCTTCTTTGCCGGCTTACAATGGAAGATTAAAGCAAATTATATTGCGTATACATCGGGTGAGGTATATAAAGCCCGGGTAGACGACCCGGGTATGGAAGGAGCGCCCCAAGGCAGTGTTTATACGGTTGCCTCTTCGGCTCCTTTTAATATCGGCATTGCTATTATGCCTTTTTCGATCGACTGGGAAAAATCCCGCTGGTGAGCAAAAGGGGCAATGGTTGCCTAAAAATGATATGGCTGTACCGGTTGCCAAACGTTTGTTGCGCATTACCAATTGTCTTATGCTGGCCGGTATAGGTTTGTTATTGCTGTCCTATTTCTATCCAGAAGAACCCCTGCCCGGCACGCAAGCATAGACAGGATTGTTGTACTGAAGTTGGGAGGGGAAGGTGCTTGTTTATGAAAAAGGGAAATGGCTTAAGAACTATACCGTAGCTTTAGGCCGGTTGGCCGGCGCTAAAGAATATGAGGGGGATCAGAAAACCCGGGAGACCGCTGCCGCATTACCCTGAGGAATCGATACAGCCCCTATTATAAGAACCTGGCTATTTCTTACCCCGGTCCCGGAGATGAGCTAAGGGCCGGAGGTATGGGAAAGGCGCCTGGCGGTGATGTGAAAATCCATGGCCTGAAATGGGGTTTTATCGGTAAGTGGCATCGTTGGCAGAATTGGATCCTGGGATGTATTGCGGTGACGAACGGGGAAATGGATGAGTTGTATGATGCCGTGAGGATAGGAGCTGTTATAGACATACGCCCTTAGCCAGGCCAGGTCGTCAAATCGACCGCCCAAAAAAGGAAATACCGGCTGTGGGGTATTTTTTTATCTGCCAAACAAGAATACTTTTGTTTAAAAATTACTGCAATGAGAAAAACGAAACTTATCCTGGCAGGATTTCTTGCCGTGATGTTCCTGAGTTCTGTAGCCCAGGCACAGAAATTCAAGGTGTTATCAGGCGACGCTAAAGTGCTTAGCGGCGCCGCTAAGGTCAATGTCCAATTTGACTACTCGCAAATGAGCGTAGGCAAATTTGCAGATGAATCAGAGTATATCAGCAAAAAGAAAGGAGAGTACAACGAAAAAGAAAGCGGCAAGGGGGATAAATGGGAAGCCGACTGGAAAGCGGACCGCATGGAAAGATATGAGCCCCAGTTCCTGGAACTCTTCAACAATAATAGTAAAACACAGGCGGGCGATTTCCCGGATGCACCTTATACCCTCCTGGTAAAAACAACCCGTACCGAACCCGGTTATAATATTCATATATCAAGAAAAAATGCAGAAATAGACGGGGAAGTATGGATCGTGGATACTAAGAATCCGGCCCAGGTCCTGGCGAAGATATCTTTTGAAAAATCAAAAGGCAGAAGTTTTGGCGGGTACGACTATGATACCGGTTATAGAATACAGGAAGCATACGCCTTGTTGGGCAAAAGCCTGGCAAAATTTTTGAAATAAAGATTGCCGCTTTAGAAACGTTGCTGTAATGGGTTATCCTCTTGGGTGGCCCATTACTATGTAGGGTCTGCTGTTAAACTCAATTGGGTGCATCCCCCAGTGTATAAAGTA
>JBEBWN010000440.1:0-3402 GCA_040392235.1 Taibaiella helva
CCGCATGCATGCACAAATCAACCCCAACAGTAATCAAAGCGAAGCCATCACTCTCAAAAAAGAAACCCGCCCTCTTGAAGACGATACACCATACGGCTATGCCGGCTGTAGTATAACCAGACATTGGATCTTTCCTGATCATCTAACCTCGTATAGCGGATACTTTATACACCATGGGATGCACCCAATTGAGTTTAACAGCAGACCCTAAGTAAAGCCGCCCCCGGATCAGGAAGGCATAATCATTAATTTGGCATAGGCCAGCATAATTTTCTTTTCTCCGCCGCCCGTAGGGAAATTGATCGTCGCGATCCTGTTGTGCACACCACCTTCCATTTTCAGGATAGTGCCTATGCCGAATTTCTGGTGCTCTACCTTTGCGCCCACTTCCATATCCTCCGGATCGCTCGGTGTAAACTGGGCCGAGGGGACATGAGGCAGTACCTGGGACTGGGCCTTTTGGGTGGCCGCTATTTTGGCAATATCGCTTTGCGCCGGTTTAGTAGCCGGCACGGTCTTCTTGTCCCGTGCAGCAAAGTTTCGCGGTGCGCTGGCGGCTGTATTACGGGCAATAGCGCCTGTACGGGCGCCCGCCAAACCGGCATAACTTCGATCCATGAACTCCTGCGGAATTTCGTCGATAAAGCGGCTGGGTTCATTCTGCACCAGCGAACCGAAACGGTAACGGCTATTGGCAAAGCTGATCCATAAACGCTCTTTGGCACGGGTAATAACCACGTAAAATAGACGCCGTTCCTCTTCCAGGTCTTCCCGGTCGTACAAGCTCATTGCTGAAGGAAAAATATTTTCTTCCAGGCCTACGGCAAAGACACAGGGGAACTCCAATCCCTTGGCCGCATGGATGGTCATTAACTTCACCACGTCCTGGTCTTCGTCGCCGTTTTTATCTGCATCTGTTAAAAGCGTAATATTCTGCAGGTATGTTCCGAGGCTCTTTTCTTCCAGTTCGCCCTCTTCGTTAGGGGTCTCGGTATATTCCTTGATCGAGTTCAGTAATTCCTGGACATTCTCATACCGGGCCAGGCCCTCTACCGTTTTATCATTATAAAGCTCCTTTACCAGGTTGGTATGCTTTCCTACTGCAAATGCAATTTCGTAAGCATCGTTCTTCTGCAACATAGATTGAAAGCTTTTTACCATAACCACAAACTGCTCGATAGCGCTGGCCGCCGCTCCTCTAAGCCCGGCAACCTGGGGTTGTTCCAGGGCTTCCCAAAAAGAGATATCGTTTTCATTCGAAAAAATGATCAGTCGCTCGATACTGGTTTTACCTATACCTCTTACCGGGTAATTAATAATCCGCTTCAACGCTTCTTCATCCCTGGGATTTACAATTACACGCAGGTAAGCAACAAAATCCTTGATCTCCTTGCGTTGGTAGAACGACAATCCGCCGTATATGCGGTAAGGAATATTATGTCTCCTTAAGCTTTCCTCGAAAGAACGGCTTTGCGCATTCGTCCGGTAGAGTATGGCAAAATCTTTGTTATAATAATGATTCCTCAGCTTTTGCTCGGCAATGGCATCTGCCACAAACCGGCCTTCGTCATTATCCGTAAGCGTACGCACGAGGTTTAACTTTTCGCCTTCTTCCTTATCCGACCACAGGTTTTTAGGAATCTGGTTCTTATTGAGCGCAATAACCCGGTTAGCCACGTTCAGGATATTTTGCGTGCTCCGGTAATTCTGCTCCAGTTTCACTACCTTGGCGCCATCATAATCCTTTTGAAACTTTAAAATATTTTCGATAGTTGCGCCGCGGAAGGAATAGATACTCTGCGCATCATCTCCCACAACACAGATATTTTCGTGAACGGCGCCCAACATCTTAATGATCTGGTATTGCGCAATATTAGTATCCTGGTACTCGTCGATAAGAATATACTTAAACTTATGCTGGTACTTAGCCAACACATCGGGATGTTTTACCAGCAATTCATACATTTTAAACAACAGGTCGTCGAAATCCATCGCACCGTTCTTAAAACACCGGGCCGCATACTGGGCATAAAGCTGTCCAATTAATGGCCTGCCGCTACGGGCGTCTTCCTGCTGAATGCCGAAATCCTGCTGGTATTCGATGGGGCCCAGAAGGTTATTTTTAGCCGCCGAAATGCGCCCGTATACATATTGGGGCTTATACAACTTATCGTCCAGGTTATTTTCGTTGATAACGCTTTTCAAAAGACTCTTTGCGTCATCGCTATCATATATGGTAAAACTGTTGGGATAACCGATCTTGTGCGCCTCGGCCCGGAGCACGCGGGCAAAAACCGAGTGAAAGGTACCGATATACAAATTGCGCGCCTCATGGTTACCTAATATCTTGTCGATACGTTCCTTCATTTCGGCCGCGGCTTTATTGGTAAAGGTCAGGGCCAGGATCTGGAAAGCATCAACCCCCTGCTTCATCAGGTGGGCAATGCGTGTTGTTAACACCTTGGTTTTTCCGCTGCCTGCGCCGGCAACTATCATCAAAGGACCATCTGTATGTTGTACGGCTTCGCGTTGTTTATCGTTAAGTTCTGCTAAATAGTTATGCATAGAGCGCGAAGTTACGTAGGAAATTCCGCTTGCCGGAAGGAAAGAGCCACCGGGAAAAAAGCTACATCTGCAGCGCAAACACATAGAACACGTCAATATATATATCGTTCCGGAGCGGACACGCTAGAGTACCCGCCCGCCGGCAAATACGTAAGACATAGGACATAATATAGTGTACCTGGCCGTTTTTCCGATTTTGCGTATTACATTTGACATAAATAAAATATTATGGGTGTTCTTTCCTGGATAATTTTCGGACTCATTGCCGGTTTTATAGCCCGGGCTATTATGCCGGGCAGCGGGCCGGGCGGTTGCCTCCTTACGATTATATTAGGCATACTAGGCGCCATGGTGGGCGGCTTTATCGGGGTACAGATCGGCTGGGGCACTGTTCAGGGCTTTGACCTGCGTAGTTTCGGATTAGCCATAGCCGGCGCGCTGCTTCTTTTGTTCGTGTACCGCGGATTTAGTAGGAAATAACCCGGCCGGCCAGGAATCCCAACCTACTGTTAAGTCAGAAGTGAAAAGGCAAAACCCAAAGCGACAACAGACTGATGAACAATTAACTATGAAATAATAAGTCGAAAAAACACGCTTGACATGACAATAGATTAAATAGGGCTTGCTGAATAACTGACATCCAGTTGAATTTCAATATTGAAGCCCTTCCTTTTCCTGAAAGGGAAATGAATCTCCCCCTCTTGAAGCTGATACCCAATACGGCTATGCCGGCTGTAGTATAGCCAGACAAAAAAGCGGGCTTAGCTTAGCCCATGCGGCGTGGAAGCTTTTTTTTGTCTTGATATCGACCGAAGCGGAGAGATCTATCCTAATACT
>JBEBWN010000441.1:0-3380 GCA_040392235.1 Taibaiella helva
TCCGCCGCTGGTTGGGCGCATTTCCGGAGCAATATAAGGAAAGGGGTAGGTGTAGGTATAGGGCGCCTCTGAAGTATCACGGGAATCTTTAAGAAAGATATTGTTTGTTGCCTGGGCAGCATCTGTGCCGATATCGCCATCGCCGTCGGTGAATTTCAACTCAAACCGCACAAAAGCAGAGGAATCGCCTATATTGATGATCTTGGAAGTAGTGGGTTGGTAGTATAATATAGGTTCAATAGGGTAGTCGTCGGGCTTTTTCTTTTCGCAGGAATAAAAAAGAAGGGTGGAAATACCGAACATCACTGTAGCCGCTTTGGTATGCATTGCTTTTAATCTTTCTGATTTAGTTGTTTCTTTGCCTTATAATTGAAACGCGGGAATATCCCGAAGGTATATCTATTTAATCAAATTTAGTAAATGCAGGCGAATATTGAACAGGTAGTGGAAAATGAGGGATGGCTCCACAACATTCATGAGGGGAACTTTGACGATTACGCTATGTTAATATTTGATTATCAATATAAAAATTGTTCTATTTATAACCGTTTTATAAGGGCAATAGGCAAAGACCCGGCCAGCGTCCGGTCGCCCGGCGAAATTCCTTTTTTACCGATTTCGTTCTTTAAAACACATAAAGTGACCACCGGCGTTTTTGATTCTTCGCTTATCTTCGAAAGCAGTGGTACAACAGGCACGGTGAACAGCAGGCATTATCTTAGATCTGCTTCTTTATATACAGAAAACTTTCTAATGGCCTTCCATCATTTTTACGGCCCGCCGCAAGACTACGTGTTTTTATGCCTCCTGCCTTCTTATCTGGAGCGTAATAATTCTTCGTTAGTATACATGGCGGCTGAGCTGATCAGGCAAAGTCATTCTGCTGAAAGTGGATTTTACCTGAACGAATGGGCTGATTTAGCTCAAATGCTCAGGCTATTAAGATCGGGAGCAAAAAAAGTAATGTTGTTAGGGGTGACATTTGCTCTGTTAGACTTTGCAGAAAGCTACCCTATGGATCTGTCGGGTGTTATTGTGATGGAGACCGGTGGTATGAAAGGGCGTAAAGAAGAGTGGACGCGGGAACAGGTGCACCGGTTTTTACAGCAACATTGGAACATAACCCAGGTGCATTCCGAATACGGTATGACCGAATTGCTGTCGCAAGCTTACTCTGAGGGGGGCGGTGTATTCCGATGTGCGCCTACGATGAAGGCTATGGTCCGCGACGAAAACGACCCTTTCTCGGTTACCGTCAATGGATCGGGCTGCCTTAATATTATGGACCTGGCCAATGTGCATTCCTGCTCTTTTATTGCGACAGATGATATTGCCCGGATAGAAACAGATGGCTCTTTTGCCGTTAAAGGCCGCCTGGACGGCTCCGCATTACGGGGCTGCAGCTTAATGGTAGTATAAAAAGGCTATTATTATGCTATAGAAAGTTTACGATTAAGTCAATAGCGAATACCCAGAACGGTAAAGTCGTCTTCCCTATCTTTTTTTTCCCCTGGTTTTCTTTTTCCCATACTTCGCCATCATTTTTTCTTTATGGCTTATTTTGTGGTTGACCTTTGTGTTTTTAGCTTTTTTCTCGTGAAATGCCGCGCCTGTATTAGTAGGTGTTGACCTTTTAATCTGCACTTCTTTCACAATAACCTTTGGTATTTCGTCTTCCGTAAGCAGGGTGGAAAGAACTAAAGCTTCGGGGAGTTCCAGTTGGGGAACAGTGTATTTCATTAAGAGCTCAATTTCGGCCAGCTGCTCTTGTTCTTTTTCGGTAACAAAACTTATGGCTATGCCTTTCCGGTCGGCCCTGCCGGTTCTGCCAATCCGGTGAATATAATGTTCCGGAACCTCAGGTAGGTCGAAGTTGACAACATGGGACACACCGGCAATGTCTATACCGCGGGCAACAATATCTGTTGCGATGAGTATATTAATTTCTCCGTTTTTAAACCGTTGAACGGTATTCAACCGGTGATTTTGGTCTTTATTACCATGAATGATGCCTATTCTACCGGTATAATGCTCTGATAAAGCTTCATATACCTGGTCAGCCAACCGCTTACTGGCTACAAATACCATTGTTCCAGACATATCCTCTTGCCCGGATAGTAATAATTGCAAAAGATTAACTTTGGTATTAAAATTAGGCAGGGCATATATCCTTTGATCAATATTCTCCAGTGGTGTACCAGCCGGCGCAGCTTCTATTCTATGAGGGCGGTCAAAATAAATATTAATAAGGTGCTCCACATCCTCCGTTAAAGTTGCTGAGAACATAAGGTTTTGTCGTTTTGCCGGTAAAACGTCCATTATATTGTTTAATTGGGGGCGGAAGCCCTGCTCCAGCATTTCATCCACTTCATCGATAATAAACTTTTTGATCATTTTTGTTTTTAAAGCGCCGGTAAGTATAAGATCGTATAGCCGGCCGGGAGTGGCGATGATGATATCTGTTCCGTTCAGGAGGGCTTCAGCCTGCGGTTTCATATTTACGCCACCATACACGGCAGTGACAACCAGTGAATTGTAGCTGCAGAGCATTTTCGCAGTTTCTGCGACCTGCAGGGCCAATTCCCTTGTGGGTACCAATACCAGCATTTTAGGAAACCGGTCTTTTGAATACACTAGTTGCCTGATACAGGGCAGGAGATAGGCGAGGGTCTTACCGGTTCCGGTTTGAGCAATACCACATACATCCTGGCCGGACATGATAATGGAAAATGCCCTTTCCTGTATGGGCGTAGGAAATTTCAATCCCGCTTCATCAAGAGCATTCAGCAAAGCGGCACTAATATTCAGATCAGCAAACGTAGTCATTATGGATGTCCTTTAAAGGGACCGCGAAGTTAAAATAATCTTTTTCACAGGACAACAGGGGCGGGAAACCCTCTTTATCTATAAAATAGGCTTTTGTTAACAGGTCAAAACTTTTAAAGCGGTTTATCTTTACGCTATTGTTTAACTACAAAATAAATAATGAGTTATGAAAAAAATTGCTGCATTCTGCACAATGTTGCTAGCTTCTTCTGTAATAGTTACTGCCCATGACGGGAAGAAAGATGCCCCTAAGAGTCCCAGGGTAACGGCTACCAGTGATATTGCAGAAGTGTCTTACGGACAGCCTTCTAAAAGAGACCGCGTAATCTTTGGCGAATTGGTGCCTTATAACAAAATATGGCGTACCGGAGCCAATATGTCTACCGATCTTACACTAAAAAGTGATGTTGAGTTTGGTGGTAAGTATGTTAAAAAAGGAACATATGCGGTATTTACCATACCCGGCGAAACGGAATGGACTGTTATTTTGAACAGCAAGTCTGCGCAACTTGGCGATAGTGAATATTAATCCAAAAAAGATAAAAATGTAGCTG
>JBEBWN010000442.1:0-3373 GCA_040392235.1 Taibaiella helva
TTTTACTGGAGGCCGACCGCGGGGCGTATATCTTTTTTAGTCCCCGGCAAGGAAAAAAGCGACCCGGGAAGGCCCGAGGGTGAAGGCGTCCGGACTTTCTCCGTTTCAGCTACCGGGCGCTGCATCACCATCTCTTCCGGAGCGGTTCCTTTCGCTGCAGGCTCGGGACTGGTTCTGGCTATTGCAGGCGGTTCAAAGCTGATGCCGGAACTACTTTTATTTAAGTCGCTGACAGGGATATTTTCCGGCGCCTCTTCTGTGATAGCGATATCGCTTAGTTCAGCGGCTACCGGCGCTATTTCTGTCGCTGGTTCCCATACCGGTTCTTCTTTTCCTGCAAGGACATGATGTGTCTTTTCTTCTTTCTCTTCCGCAAGGGGTTTGGCTTCGGTCTCCGTTGCTACCGGCGTTTCCCGGCTTGGCACTTCCTGCGTGGAAGGGGGCTGTTCTTCTGCCCGCTCGACCAGCTCCCCCGTCGCCCTCTCTTGAACAGGGTCCGGCATAGGCGGCTGTGATATTGTTTCGGCGTTCTTTATCTCCTGCGTGGCTTCTTCGGGTTGATCTTTAAAACTTTTGCGCCATTCTAAAAGATCGGCATAAATTACCCGTGTATAGTCCAGCATCAGGTCTATGTCTATTGCCGTCTTAGGGTGTTTGCCCTGGTACACGTCGATAAAACGTTGCATTACATTCTTTATCCTGTCCATAGACTAAATATTAATGGCTGATTCATTTTAATAAGCAAATTAAATACAATTCAGCCGACTAAAAATGTGAAATTTTTGAGGTGTAGGGGGAGACAGAAGTAGATGCAGGGGTATTTAAAATTGTTTTCTTAATATTGACGCACGGGTATTTCTTTTTGTATAGTTTAATTTTAATTATGAACCGGCGTATTCTTTCTTGTTTATTGATGCTCCTGATTGCTTCCTGCGGCAATAAAAACCAGGAACAGGAGGCAGAACATCCTGCTTATCATAATCCGTTTGTACAACCTCTTACCGATTCCGTTCGCAATAATCCGGGCAACGCCCGTTATTATATTATGCGTTCAGAAGCTTTATTGGGTGTTCATGAGGATTCGCTGGCACTAAAGGACGCGCAGAAAGCCTTACAACTGGACAGCACCAACCTGCAATACCGTTACACTGTGGGCTACCTGCAATTGTCTTTAAAAAAATACCCGGAAGCTATTGCTACGCTGCAAAAAATACTACAGGCGGATGCCGGCAATCAGAATGCCCGGTTTTTATTGATCAGCGCCTACCTGGATACCCGGCGTGTGGCAGAGGCACAGGACCTGGTGGACGAGGTGTTTAAAGCCTACCCAGACCATCCCCAAGCCTGGTTTCTTCAGGCCCAGATTAAGGCAGCCCGTAAGGACCGGGCTGGCGCTATTGTCATAGCGCAGAAGCTGCTGGCATCGGATCCGATAGATTATGAGGTGAGTTACCAATTAGCCGATTGGTATCGGGATGATAACAACCCTGAAGCAATACGGCAATATGAAAAAACATTCCGGATTGATACAAATGATGTTGGTCCTTTATTTGATATTGGCAATATTTATGAATACCAAAAGCAGTGGAAACAAGCCAAAGCGGCATACCGGGAATGTGTGCTCCAGGATCCGGACTATACGGAGGCTTATGTACAGATAGGTAAAATTTTGTTGCACCAGGATTCAGCAGATAAAGCGCTAAGACAATTTAATATTGCTATCAGTACCTCGCCTGTTGATGCAGAAGCTTATTTTAATAAAGGCCTTTGTTTTGAAAAACTGGGGCTTAAGGATAGTGCGCTTAATGCGTTCCGGCAAGCGCTGGTTTTCGATGAGACCCTAAAAGAAGCAAGAGAAAGAGGGCAAAAGTTACAGAACGAGCGCTCTTCCAAGTGACTGCAAGTATATAACGAGGATAGAAATCTAAATTTGAGTGGAAAGTCGTAATTTTGCGACCGTATTTAATTTTTACCTCACAAACATAAAAGGAAGGTACACCATGCCAGTGTTACACAACCGCGTGTCGAATGAGGAGCTGAAAGCCCGTATGCTAGCCGAAACCGAGCCGCGTACTACAGTTTCCTTTTATAAGTATTTCTCCATTACATCGTCCCAGGAATTCCGCGATGATCTTTACCGGAAGTTTGAAACCCTGAAAGTATTTGGACGGGTATATATTGCTGCTGAAGGCATCAACGCACAGATCAGTGTACCGGAAAGTAATTTTGAAGCCTTCCGGTCGGTACTGTATGCAGCGCATCCGGAGTTGGATAAGCTACGCTTGAACGTTGCTGTCGATGATGATGGCAAGTCGTTCTGGGTACTGCGGATGAAAATACGTAAACAAATTGTGGCAGATGGCATAGAGGATCCCACCTTTAATCCTGCCCGGGTGGGACAATATCTGAAAGCCGAAGACGTGAATAAGATGGCCGGGAATCCTGATACCATCTTTGTAGATATGCGCAATCATTACGAGTACGAAGTGGGGCACTTTGAGGGTGCCATTGAAATTCCTTCGGATACCTTTCGCGAACAATTGCCTATGGCTTTGGACATGTTGCAGGACAAAAAAGATAAAAATATTGTAATGTATTGCACCGGTGGCATCCGTTGCGAAAAAGCCAGTGCTTATATGTTGCATCATGGTTTTAACAATGTATTCCATGTGGAAGGCGGCATTATTGAATATGCGCGCAAAGCCAGGGAACAGAACCTGCCTTTAAAATTTATAGGTAAAAATTTTGTTTTCGATGAAAGGCTTGGCGAGCGTATTACACCCGATATTATTGCACATTGCCATCAGTGCGGTCAACCTTGCGATGCCCATACTAATTGTAAGAACGACGGTTGCCACCTACTCTTTATACAATGCGAAGAGTGCGCTCGCCGTTTCGACGGTTGTTGCAGCCCGGCTTGTGTAGCGGAACACCATTTACCGGAAGAAGAGCAGCGTACTTTACGCGCCGGTAGGGAAAACGGTATTAAGATATTTAATAAATCGAAGGACCATCCACTCCGGAAACACCGCAAAGAATGGGAAGAGCAACGTATAAACGGCACTGGGGCTTAGCCGGCGAATAATGTATAATAATGCTTATTGCGACTAAGCTGTTTTTTCTTTATTTGAAGAACAATGGAGGGTGGAACGCTCCCTATCCTCGTCAGCTGCATAGCCGGGGAGAATAATACGCCTAAAGAGGAGTGGTTTAGCGGACACCATTGTTATATTCCTAAAGATATCGATCTGTCGCTTTTCCTATGTTTTTTTCAGTGTTATTTCTAATTCTATTAACCACTGCCGGACGGAAGAGCGGTGTTGCAGTGTGAAAATTAAATTAGCTTTTACAGGGGGCCTTCAATATTTTTTTA
>JBEBWN010000443.1:0-3354 GCA_040392235.1 Taibaiella helva
CCATGTGGTTTCCTCTTGTAAAACTCGATCTCTCCCGACATGGTTTTTAGCCTGTTCCTGATGCCGGTAATGCCCATACCTCTACCGGTCTCTTCATCCGCAGTAAAGCCTGTTCCGTTATCTTCAACAGTTAAGGTGATATTGCCCTGCCGGTAATAAAATAATACCAGTACATGTGTAGCTTTGGCATGTTTGATCACATTGTGTATCAGTTCCTGGATGATCCGGTAAATATTAATTTCAAAGTCCGGAGAAACACTTTCCTGTTCCGGGAAATCGCCATAAACCTGGAAGTCAACACTAAGTCCTGCCATCCGCTCAATACTTTTGCAGAAATAGTGCAAGGCTGGTATGATGCCATCTTCCAACAGCCTATCCAGCATAATATTGTGCGCCGTGTGCCGGAGTTTAGTGGTAGCATATTGAAAGCGTTTTAAGACCGTTTCATAACGGTCAGACGGTTCAATATCAGGGAACTCTTCTACCAGCATATCCAGGCTCATCTTGACCAGGGCAAAATCGATCATAATATCGTCATGTAGTTGATGGCCTATGCGGTTGCGTTCTTTCTCTTCTCCTTCCAGTATGGCTTTAAGTTGTTTTACTTCGGCCTCTTTTTCCTGGTTCCTGGCCTTCTGTATCAGGCGGCGATGGCGCTGGAAGATCAGGATCAGGGCAAGCGTCAGAGCGAGTGCCGAGGAAAGGGTAATGAATAGCCAGGCTTTACTTTGACTGGCTTTATTTTGAGCTTTGAGCAGGGCCACCTGCTTGCGGGCTATTTCTTTATCTTTTTCAGTTAAGCGGTATAGCATTTCCATTTCGCCGATCCGGAGCATTAATTCAGCGCTCTCCATGCTGTCTTTTAAGGCGGAGGCCTTTTTTTCATTTGCATAGGCCTCTGCATGCCTGCCCAACTGATCGTACGTAGCGGCCAGGCCTTTGTATGCGTTCAAGCGATGTATCGTAATGCCTAACTGGAGCGATAGGTAATTTGCGCGACTGTAATACACTTCGGCCTTGCCGAAATTACCCATCATATAATAGACAGATCCAAGACCCAGCAGGCAATTGAGTTCCAGGTACCGGTCGTGATTAGGGGCTTTTAATACCTCGTTGAAATAGGCAGCACTTTGCTGTAGTTTACCTTCTGCTTTGGCAATTTCAGCCTTATTGGAAATGATCATTATTTTCAAACGGGAAGATATTGGGATATCCAACGTTTGTGTTTTGTTAACCATTAATTTGGCTTTTCCCGGCTTGCCCAGGCGCAACATTACCGATGCCATCATAACATAGGTGCGTCCCAGTTCGCTCTTATATAATTGTGCTGATCCGGACAATTGTTCCGCTTTCCTGAAATAATACAATGCATTATTGTATTGCCTTAAAAGGTAGTACAGGTAGCCCAGGTTATTATAAGTCATCATCAAGAATCGGTCTTCCTGAAGGTCGTAGTCCTCTGCGAGGCGGATGGCATTGTAGAAGCTCTGCGTTCCGCTATCCAGCTTGCCCAGTTCGCAATAGATAGCGCCCATACAATTATACCATCGGAACAGTAGTCTGTACCGCAACAGGGAATCCTGTACTTTCTGGCTAAAGTTATATGCCTGCTTAATATAAGGCAGCCCGCTTAGTGGTTCACCTTTATTTACCGAATAAGTACTGCCCAAAACCAATAGCGCGTCTGCCATTCCGTACCAGTATTGAACTGAATTGCTGAGCCGGAAGGATTGTTGTAGTATAACGATGGCGCTGTCGGGATGGATATAGCGGAAGATGGCGCCATCCCGGTTTAGCCGTTCTGCTTCCAATATGATTTTCTTTTTATCCGCAGGAGAGGAGCTGATCATGCGTTCCAGCGCCAGATTTTCCACTAAACCGTTTTGTGCGTATATCGGGAATGGAATATATAGCAGGAGCATTATAAGTACTGTTAGTCGCATACAGGCCTTCACATACTAAAGCATTGAGTTATACATAAAGTTACGCGTTTTCTTCCTACGGAATACTATACAAAGAATGGTGAATGATAGAAAAGGTGTTTTCACCTATTGATTGATGAAGCAGGGTAATCTACATTTGTTGTAAGACTATTGTTAACTTTAAAAGATCAATAATTATGCAGTTTCGATTTACACATGTAATGATATTTCTGGCCTTTTTGCTTTATCTGCTTCCGCAGGGTAAAGATGCCTCCGCCCAGATCTACCTGGACTGGGCTAAACGTATGGGAGGGAAAAGTACGGATGCAGGATACAGCCTGACTTCCGATGCGGATGGAAATGTCTATGTCACCGGAACCTTCAGGGATACGGCCGATTTTGCGCCGGGAGCGCCAAAGTTGAATTCTACAGGTGGTTCTTACACCATTTTCATTGCCAAGTATGATATTGCCGGAAATTATGTTTGGGGGAAAGCCATCGGGGGAAATAGCTCAGTGAATGGCGACTATGGCTACGGCATTGCGCTGGATACAGCAGGTAACATTTATGTTACGGGTAATTTTTGCGGGACCGTTGATTTCGATCCTGGCCCGGATACCGCTAATTTGTTCGCAATAGGCTCTTTTGCCGACATATTTATTGCTAAATATGATAACAACGGTAATTACATATGGGCTAAAAAGATGGGTGGTCCCGATGGGGATTTTAGCCTAGGGATTGATGTAGATCGTAATGCGAATGTTTATATAGTAGGACGCTATGTAAATACAGCTTTTTTCGATCCCATGCTCTCGTCAAACGGTAATTTAACATCAAAGGGGAGCTCTGATGTTTTTATGGCAAAGTATGATACCGATGGTAATTATATTTGGGCTAAAAGCATGGGAGGGAAAAGTTCGGATATCGGGTATGGCATTGCAGTCGACGATTCATTTAATGTTTACATAACCGGCAATTTTATAGATACTGCCGATTTTGACCCGGGTCCCAATACCGTGAACCTGGCATCGAAGGGAAGCCTTTACGATATTTTTGTGGCCAAATATACGGCTAATGGCGACTATATATGGGTAAGACATCTGGGCGGCACCGGTTTATGGGATTATGGAAACGGTGTCGTATTAAATAAGCAGGAAAGATCGGTGTATGTAACCGGCCGGTTTTCCGGTCCTACTATTTTTGATCCAATTTCCGGATCCGGTAGTCTTAGCCCGGCAGGCGGCGACGATATCTTCCTCGCGAAATATGGATTTGAAGGCAATTATCTCTGGGCAAAGGGGATTGGCGGCCTGGGGGCCGATGAGGCATTTGGCGTCGATCTGGATGCGTCAGGTAATGTTTATCTTACCGGAAAGTTCAGTGGAAGTGTTGATTTCGATCCCGGATCGGGGGCAACAAAAAACCTTACTGC
>JBEBWN010000444.1:0-3337 GCA_040392235.1 Taibaiella helva
TTTCGGAGTGATGGTATAGGGGCAATTCTTCTTCGAAACGTTTATCTATATAATCGGAGTGCATAAGGCGCAGAATGCCCATGTAATCCAGGTCGAAGGATACCTGATCCCCCACAGCCAGGTTCCTGGGATTTTGACCGAGGTCCAGTACAATCATATCCGAACTGGCTCCGGCAATTTCTATGTCTTTAGCCCTGGGTTTTATATGGCCGTCTTCTACATCCAATAGTCCAACGTCTATTATGGCCCGGTAAGACGAGGTGCCCAAAAGTTCTTCATCAAATGATGGGGTATGGCCGGTAAGGTTTTGTCCCAGTTCGCCATTCGGCACCATAGGCTTTTCGTTCAATTCTATTATCTCGGCATGCAGGGTAAATATATCATTGTGCATATGGTCAAAGGGTAGACTGTTATATACGTCGGTTCCCAGGAATAGGGTTTCACCTACCCGGAAGTGATTAATGCCGCCGGGTAGGAGACCTTGGTGGATCAGGGGAATGGTAACAGAGGTTCCTCCGGAGATATAGGGTATGGTTTTATTGAATTTCGTTTCTACCAATTGTTTGTAGAGGCAAAGCTGTATTAGTTTATCCTGGTTGGGCAGTACACCGTACATGCAGGTCAGGTTGGCGCCAATACCCACTACGTCGATATACGGCAGTTGGAACACTTGCTCATAAAAAGTAATAAATTGTTCGCGCATAACGCCCTCGCGTAACTCGCCCAATTCTATCATGATGACAATTTTGTGCCGCTTTTTTAACCGCTGCGCTGCCCCGGATAGCAGTTTGATGGTTTCGAGTTCCGTATTAAAGCTTACATCAGCATATTCAACAATGCGGGCGACATTTCTTTTGGCCGGTGGTTTAATAAAAACGGTTTCTATACCCGGATCCAGCGATTTTATAATTTTTAAGTTGTCCAGGCGGCTATCGCAAACTTGCCGTATGCCGAGTCTGAGCAGTTCTGCAATATACTTTTTGTTGCCGCAAAGCATTTTGGTTACTATAGCCCATTCGATATTTTGCTTCTGGAATAATTGATCGAGATGTTCGAAATTATCCTTTAGCTTATGTTGATTTAGAGTAATGAATGCCATGATTATTTTGTTTTCTGTAAGCGCATCTCCAGGTATTTATTGCGGAAGCCCAGGCTTTCATATAGCCGTTTTGCAGGATTGTCGGGTTCTACGTGCAGGGCTATATCGCCTTCTGTGCCAGCAATAGCCTGCTGCATCAGTTGTTTGCCCAGGCCCTTGCCTCTGTAGTCCCTGTGGGTAGCAATATAGACCAGGATGTTCTCCGGTATGTAGCCGCCCATTCCTGTTTTGTTGATGACCACTGCGCCGGTCAGTATTTCGCCGGTATAAGCAACCAGTATAATGCCGCCGGGCTTATTGTCTAATCCCAGAGCATAATCCATTGCCAATTGGATTTGCTCCAGCGGGTCGCCATATTCTTCCAATTGTTGGTAGAGAAAGGAAGCAATTTCAATGAATTCTTTGCCGGTAGGTAAATGAAGATGGTTGTGTGTTCTGATTTTATGTGTCATAGTCCTGTACATCCTGAATAAACAGGAAAGGCCATACCAAAGCAATGCCACTATAATGGCTATATGCATTTAATTTACTATGGCAACCTGCCAGTTCCTTTCACTGGCTTTTTGTTAAAGGGCAAAAGCCCTGTAGAAATAGGCATACATCATAGACTGCTGAAGCGGATAATACCCGAAAGTCTCAAGCGACGATACCGATAAAGGAGCAAAGGTACGAAAAAGATAATGTGTATCCAAACCGGTTGGTCGGTTATGTGATATTAATCTCAGGCAGATGTATTTTGAGTATTTCCGTCATTGCCGCTCGAAGTGTGTTGCCTCGGAGTGTACTGTTTAGAATCAGATTGATCTAAAATAAAACGGGCAACATTTGTTAACTGGATGAGAAACATCTGCAAACATCATATTAGCAGGTTATATACCATTTCCCATTAGCCCCATCTGGATGGCAATTTTGACCAGCCCGGCCGTATTTTTTACATCCAGTTTTTGTATCAGGTTATAACGGTGGTTTTCTGCTGTCCGGAAGCTGATGAACAGTTCATCTGCAATTTCCCTGGTTGTGTACTCTTTGGCGATAAGCCGGAGTATATCCTTTTCCCTTTGTGACAACCTGATGGGAGCATTGGGGCTGGGCAGTTGATTTTTATAATTGATGACATGGTGAAAGAGAACTTCTTTCAAGGTTTGGTCCAGGTACTCGTCGCCGTTATATACGGTTTCTATAGCGTCTACCAGGGTCGCTGCATTTGCTCCTTTTAACAGGTATCCGTTGCAGCCACGACGCATCATACTATTTACCATAGCAGGGGTGTCCATACTGGTCCATACCAGTATGCGCATAGCGGGGGATGGTGTCTTTATTTCGGGTAAGAAATTTTTAGCTTCCTGTCCGGGCAAAAACAGATCCAGTAATAATACATCGGGTGTTGTTCGTTTCAGGCCTGATAATAAATCGGGACCATTGCTATAGGTTTCTTTGATGCAGATGTGCCGGTAAGGTTTAAGGAGACTAACCAGGCCTGCTACGACCATCGGATGATCATCTACCAAAGTAATGTTTATTTTTTTCATAAAAAATCGTTTTAGGTAATATCCAGGTCAATGTTAACTTCTGTTCCCTTTTGCGGCAGTGTCTCTATGCTTAAGCTGCCCCCTATGGTTTTTAAGCGTGCGCGAATGCTTTTCAGGCCTATGCCATCATTGTGTGTTCCATTGATATGGAAACCAATGCCATTATCCTCGATCGTAATGTTCAGGAAGCCCGGCCGGTAGTTCAGCTGTATCCACACTGCTGTAGCTTGTGCGTGTTTTATAATATTTTGCATAAGCTCTTGTACCATTCTATAGAGGGTTATTTCTGTTTCAATGGCTATCCTGGGCATATCGCCATAATGTTGAAAATCTATTTTTAGTAGCGAGGATCACTCCATGCTTTTGCAAAAATAAGACAAGGCCAGGGGCAGCCCATCCTCTAACAGTGCATCGGGTATCAGGTTATGAGCTGTTTGCCGTAGCTTGGCTGTAGCCTGGGTCATTTGTTTTACGATGCTCTTATAACCGGAGGCATTTCGTAGTTCTGGAAAATAATCGGGTAATGTTTCGATATTCATTTTCGCAATCGAAAATTCTACCATTACATCATCATGCAGTTGATGCCCGATACGGGCACGTTCTTTTTCTTCACCGGCAATCTGCGCTTTCAACTGGCTGATTTTTTGCTGCTGCATTTTTAAACGGTACCGTACTACGAGGAAAACGATAATGAACAGGAGCGTGGCAA
>JBEBWN010000445.1:0-3333 GCA_040392235.1 Taibaiella helva
AGCGGGCTTAGCTTAGCCTATGCAGCGCGGAAGCTTTTTTTTGTCTTGGGCTTTTTGGTTACTTTTTGGGCCAAGCCAAAAAGTAACAGTTCCATTACCGCCCGATCGTTTATCAAGGCATAAGTTTCACATCCAAATCCGCCTGCATGCACAAATCAACCCCAACAGTAATCAAAGCCATCCCTCTCAAAAAAGCCCCCTCTTGAAGACGATACTTCATACGGCTATGCCGGCTGTAGTATAACCAGACATTGGATCTTTCCTGATCATCTAACCTCGTATAGCGGATACTTTAACTACATTGGGGGACGCACCCAATTGAGTTTAACAGCAGACCCTAAGCAAATGCTTATACTGCATTTGCGCACTGTCTTTTCATTATCCTATCTAACCAGGCAACAACTGTCTGTACCTTATTAGTATTAAGCCAAAGGTTATAAGGCAAAACCCCAAAGCTACTATCGCCTGTCCGTTAACTAACTAAGAGTTTTCGGGACAACAAATTATGCTCAACCTGACGTCAGCAATCCTTACTGTTGGACTGCCTTAACGGGTTCGGGCTTTCTCATGAACCGGAAGAGATAAGTATCCGGATTCTTAATCACCTTTACACTTCTAAACCTTGTTGCATTCTTGGTCATCGCCGGGACAAGATATTTCCGGGTCGAGCTAAAACCCAACTGATCTACTACCACATAATCCACCTTGGCATATTCCATCGATCTCATAATAGAGTCGGAATTATCGACAAAGGGATAGGCCATACTTTTCCTGTTCGAAAAAAGGTAAAACAATTCTGGCTTGCGGCAACAGATGATACTATTTTCCGGTGTATTGGAACCCGCCCACTGAGCAAGGTCAAAATAGTTCTGAAAATTGATGGGATAAGGCTCCTTCGCTTTCTCGCTCATCACTTTCAAAGAAGGGATCGTAAGAAGAACCAGGAAACACAGGATATAAATATTCCAGGGTATTTTCCTTTTCTGTGCAAAAGCGCCTACTACGCTATCCACACCATAAGCGGCAAAGAAGATGATCAAGGGCACAACAGGTAGTAAAAACCGCCAGCCGGTCCATACATCCGGCCAGAGTATCAAAATACCAGCGCTGAAAATAATATATAAAATTATGGGCGCCCGTTGTACCGATCTCGCCAGCTTAACAATGGCAATTATTATAAACAACAATACTACCAACCCGATAATCCAGTTCCTCATTCCCGGTTCCTTACCTGTTTCTAAGATCTGCCCAGTAATGGCTGATGGGATTTCTACCGAGATATAGCGTACTATATTATTGCCTATTCTGGTCCAGAGGTCAGACCAGCCCATGGCGCCTTGCTCTGCGGCATACGGGTTCTTCAGCAGAAACTGCTTAATATAACTATTTCCCCCCAAGGCCTGGCTGCGCAATTGCCAGGGAAGAATACCGAGAAATACAGAAATGACAAATATGGAAAGGTTAGACCATTTTTTGCGAAGCGCCCAATACCCTGCAATGGCCAGTATCAAGGCAATGCCACTGGTGCGGGTATAAAAAGCGGCAATAACGGATATCGTCATAAGCGCAAAAAATATTTTATTGTACGGGCTTTTAGCATCTTCTAATTTGGCCACCGAAAACAAAGCGAGGATAGAATAAAATACATAAGGTATTTCGCTCATATTGACGGTGGCAAAAGAAAGCATGGACACATTAAAAACCAGGAATAATCCAACCGTAAATGCCAGGTTGCTACGCAAACCCAGCATTTTTATCAACTTATAGAACAAGAGGATCGAAGCCAGGGTAAGTGCGCCATTCAACCACACGAAGAACTGGATGTCTTCTATGCCCAGCCGCATAAACAGACTGATCAAAAAAGGATAACCAGGCGGAAAATGATTCTCCGGGAGCATTAATGGAGAATATATATTGACGTAACCGGCCCCGGAAGCCAGCGCTTTCCCCAAAATATGATAACAAATATTATCTCCTCCGAGGTCGATCTTTTCAGAAATACAAGCTAGATAAGCAATTAAAAAACATGCGGTCAATAGCGCCATATGGATCCAGGTGGTATAGGACCGCCCTTTATTTTCGGGCACGGATACATCTTCCGGTTGCTTTTTTTTCTCTGTTTTTGCTTGTGTTGGATTAGACATAATTTATTTTTTTCAACATAAAAAACGCCGGCTCCGTTAATAGTTTGTGGTGCAGACGTTATGATTTTTTCACCTATTCGCCACGACTCATTGGACGTAACCAGGGAAAGAACAATTATGATTACTTCATTCTAAAAAGTCCATACTTTAGAATACAGACAATAGCTCTGAATCCATCCTTATAATTTATTTTTTTACCTTCTGCATAAGTACGGCCATAATAAGATATGCCCACCTCGTAGATCCGGATATTAGGTATGCGCGCGATTTTCAGGGTTATTTCCGGCTCCATGCCAAACCGGTTCTCAGATATCGAAACCTGGCTGATTACCTCTTTCTTAAAAAGCTTGTAACAGGTTTCCATATCCGTAAGGTTTAAATTGCTAAACATGTTAGACAACATCGTCAACCATTTATTACCTATGGTATGCCAGAAGAAAAGGACACGGTGCGGCCCCTCGCCCATAAAACGGCTGCCATAAACCACATCGGCATAACCATTTATTATGGGGTTCAATAATTTATTATATTCATTCGGGTCATATTCCAGGTCAGCATCCTGTATGATAACATAATCGCCATGTGCATGCGATAACCCGGTCCGGATAGCAGCTCCTTTACCCTGGTTCTTTTCATGACGTATATATTGCAGCCTTACCTGTGGAAAATTGGAAGTAAAGAGATCTACCTGCCCCTTCGTATTATCGCGCGAGCAATCATCGACCACTACGATTTCCCGGCCAATATCATTTAACAGTACAACCGACTGTACCCGGCATAGAACGTTATAAATATATTTTTCTTCGTTAAAAGCAGGAATAACAATACTCAGTATCTCTTGACTCATAAAGCAAATATCTGCAATTCCTGCCCTGTCAATGGCTCGCACTCAAAGCGTTTATATAATGTATACAAAACGAATTGAAGATTCCGGAATGCGCTGTTCTTTTTATACTTATTTAATGATGAAGCAAATATCACAAAACCCTTATTGATCTTTGCATTTTCTTGAAAAAATTTTAGATAATAACCCTAAATAATATATACGGGACATTATTTTCTACAACGCGCAATGTACATAATTTATAGTTGCTAATATATATTACACTAAAGATGCCCGGCAGGACACGTTTGTCCCGGCCGGGCATCTTTAATACCCTAAAAGTCCAAAGGAAGTTATTTTCTTACC
>JBEBWN010000446.1:0-3297 GCA_040392235.1 Taibaiella helva
GAAAAAGATATTATTCTGGTTCCTTTGCGTCCGATTGCTGGCGCTCCGGAGCGTAAAGATACTTTCCATGTTGAAAAAGTAAACAGCAACAATCTTCGCTTAAAAATTACGCAAGGTGGGTTGACTTCCTATATCAACCTGATTGCTGCAGCCGCCGAGAAGTCTGAGAAGAAAGAAGAGAAAAAAGCTGAGGTAAAAAAATAATCCGGGGTTTTTACTATCAATCCCCTCTAATAGCCAGCTGATCAGGGCAAACCTGGTGGGCTGGTTATTGTTTTTGAAGGTTCCAGAGAGAACGGCAGTGTACTAATCTGGGGAATGGTCTTGCTTTGGAGTGTAATTCAACGGAATACACTACTTTTGTCCCCTAAAATCAAGAATAAACATTTTATGGCAGAAATAGCTTTTCGCCAGGCGCTCCGAGAAGCGTTAAGCGAGGAAATGCGAAGAGATGAGCGTGTGTTCCTGATGGGTGAAGAAGTAGCTCAATATAATGGTGCCTATAAGGTAAGCCAGGGTATGCTCGACGAGTTTGGTCCCCGGCGTGTAATTGACACACCGATAGCAGAATTGGGCTTTACCGCAATAGGTGTAGGCGCCGCTTCTAACGGGTTGCGCCCGGTTATCGAATTTATGACCTGGAACTTTGCCGTTCTGGCTCTTGATCAGATTATGAACCATGCCTCCAAAATGCTTTCCATGAGCGGCGGCCAATTCGGATGCCCGATTGTATTCCGTGGCCCCAATGGCTCTGCTGGTCAACTTGGAGCGCAACACTCTTCGGCATTTGAGAGCTGGTACGCCAACATTCCGGGTCTGAAAGTAATATCTGTATCCAACCCTTACGATGCTAAAGGTCTGCTGAAATCGGCCATCCGGGATGACGATCCGGTTGTCTTCCTTGAATCGGAGGTTATGTATGGTGATCTGGCAGAAGTGCCGGAAGAAGAATACCTGATACCTATTGGCAAAGCCGATGTGAAGCGTGAAGGTACCGACGTTACTATCATCTCTTTTAATAAAATGATGAAAGTGGCCCTAGCAGCCGCTGAGGAGCTGGCTAAAGAAGGGATCAGTGCAGAAGTAATCGACCTGAGAACCATTCGTCCCCTCGATAATGAAACGATCCTCAAATCGGTTAAAAAGACCAACCGCCTGGTTATTGTAGAGGAACAGTGGCCCTTCGGCTCCGTTTCTTCAGAGATCAGTTACCGTGTGCAGAAAGATGCTTTCGATTATTTAGACGCGCCGATACATCGTATCTGTTCCGCAGACAGCAATATGCACTATGCCCCTAACCTTGTGGCTGCCTACCTGCCAGATGTACCCAGGGTTGTAAAACTGGTTAAGGAGGTGATGTATATCAGGAAATAAGCTGAACAAGCATAAATGTTTGTCAACTTTATATAATATATGTCTAACGCTAAAATAAATCCTTTATTTTAGCGTTAGACACTTGAATTACCGGCTGTACATGGCATTAAATTTGAAAAGATATCTTTTTCCTACCCTACTGATGATCTCTTCACTGGGTTCTTCAGCCCAGGAATTCTACGAATCTCAGGAATACGGTCTCTTGCTGGGCGCCTCCACTTATTTCGGCGATTTGAACCCCAATTACGGCATGAAGTTTATCCGGCCGGCTGTGGGGGGCTTTTTACGTTATCATATTAATCCATACATATCTGTTAGAGGGGCGGTTAACTATACCAAGGTGGGCTATGACGATAAATTTTCCTCTAATGCCTTCCAGCAACAGCGTAATCTCAATTTCCGGTCTAATATCTTCGAGGCCACTGTCATGGCCGAATTTAATTTTTTCTGGTTTGCAACGGGAGATGTGCACCGTCGTATGACACCCTACCTTACCGGCGGTTTCGGGGCATTCTACTACAATCCTTATACCTTATACGGCGGCTTACGGTACAGCCTGAAGCCCTTAGGCACTGAAGGACAAAACCTTGCTGAATACGCCGACAGGAAATATAAGAACTACAGTTTTTGTATTCCCGTGGGCGTTGGTGTTAAATACTGGCTTTCGGCCGGAGTGAACTGTAGCTTCGAAATAGTGAATCGCTTTACCTTAACCGACTATATGGATGATGTCAGCAACACCTATGTCGGTATAGATAAATTCCAAAGTAATCCCATGCACCCAACAATGGCCTCTATATTACAGGACCCATCTTCTGCAATAGACGGTCAGAAATTGGGCAGGACCGGTAAACAAAGAGGAGACAATTCAACAAAAGACCAATACCTGATGGTCCAGTTTTCTATTTCCTTCCAACTCAAAACCTACAAATGTCCATCTCACCTGGAGGGCTTATGGCAACCTCAGTAAAGAACCGGGTTTCAGCCGGAAGCACTAATCTACAATCATGACTGCGATATTTGACATGGACGGCCTGTTACTCGATACAGAGCCTTTATGGGGAATTAGTATGCTTAAAATTGCAAAGCATTACCAGGTACCCATTACCAGCAACTTTTTTAAATACACTACCGGCCTTAGAATATACGAGGTAACCGAATTCTGGAAAGAAAAATTTCCCTGGCCGGGCAACGCTTCTGCCAAACAACTAGCCGATGATATCCTGGACGATATAATTGCTTTGGCAAAAAGGCAGGGCGACATAATGCCTGGCGTGGTTGCCTGTCTGGAATGGCTCAGGAGCAAAAATATCCCAACGGGGCTTGCCACTTCTTCTCCTACTGTTATGTTAGACCAGCTTATTGACCATTTTGGCCTCCGCCATTATTTCCAGGCGCTAACATCGGCCGATACGGCGCTCTTTGGCAAACCCCACCCGGAAGTATACCTCCAGTGTGCTCATGCCCTAAACCAGGCGCCATGGGATTGCGTGGCTTTCGAAGATTCCGTCAACGGTATGATATCGGCCAAAGCAGCGAGAATGAAAGTGGTCGTTATTCCTGAGCCCGCGAAAATAGACGATCCGAGATTCGGGCTTGCAGATGTTAAATTAGCCAGCTTGACCGACTTTAATGAGGAAGTTTGGCAGGAATTACAATAAGACATACATGTGCTGCGACACAAGTACGCTTATGAACACGGCTGATAGGCCGAGGTGCAGGCAACAAGTTTTCGGCAGCTGAGGAGACCCGGTTTTCCCTTGCTTACCCAAAAATCTTAACTTTATCCGGACACGGCAATCATAACATTTATCATACTCCTGTTTACATGTCAAAACATCCGGCGATACTATTATTCCTCACGTGTTTCCTATCCGGCTTATCCTATGGCCAAAACAATGGTGAATCCCTTTTCGACGGGGA
>JBEBWN010000447.1:0-3274 GCA_040392235.1 Taibaiella helva
TACTTTCATTTTTTTCAATACCTTCCTTCTGAACCTGCGCTAATAACGGTAACAGGATATTTTCTGCCCGGTTATAGTTCTTTTTCCTAAAGTATGCATAGCCCTCCAGGTAGTTGAAGAAAGCTCCCAACGCATCCATTTTCGGGGTAGAATAACCTTTCTCTTTTAAAGTGAGCAGTTGCCTTTCTAATACTTTTTGTTCTGTATGGACCATAGTAAGCGCTGAATCCGGATTGCCCATTTGAATAAGGACAATACATAGATTCGCTACTGTATATTGGCGGCAGCGGCAACCAGGGGGATGTTTATCAGGATATTTTGTGCTCAGGTCGTATGAACTACTCAAGAAATACAGCGCCGAATCGAGTTGTTTATTATTCATATAGCGGATACCCTTATGTTGGAGCACAGAGATCTGCCGGTGGATGTTTTTTTGACGCAACGCTATGTTTTCCGCTTTCTCCAATGCAGAACGCGCTTCAACTTCTTCATCCAGTGTGGCCCAGGCACCGCTGAGATTAGTATAAATTGTAGCCATCATTTCCTGCACATTTCTGCTGGTATCATTGGGTAATGCTTTCAACGCTTTTTCATATTCGAGCAAGCCCTGGGCGTAATGGCCCGTTTCGAAAAAATATCCTGCCAGAACATCATGCAGCCATGATAAATAAACATTGTGCTCTTTATACGGGCTGATCAGATCTATGACCTCCTGTACCTGGGCGGCGCGACCTTTACCCGTGTACCCACTCTGGCTAAAGATGGTCATGAAATAATAAGTTCCGGTATCAATTCCAGGAACAAACCCTATGTGCACGCTTTGCCGGATAGCGTCGACGATTGTTTTCAAGGCTTCATCCGCCTGCCCGTTGGCCAAGGCAACCTTGGAAGATTGCATCAGCTCTGCAATTCTTTCGCGCGTTTCCGGCGCCACGCCCTCCTTTTTTTTGAAGAGTTCGTTGTGACTTATCTGAGCGCTGCTCTTCCCTGTAAAACATAATGTTACACAGATAAAGACAACCGTTAATCTGGATAAAAATTTATATTTGATGCCACCGCGCAAACCGAAAGTAAATTAGGAGCAACAAGATAGCCAAAATCTGGTTATTTCCGGTAGTTCCTAAGTAATGAGTAGGGAAGTGCCAATGGCCCTTTTTGCGGGAGAAAGGCGTATAACCTGGTTTTATACCTCCCATAGGGCATATCCCCCTTGTATTCCTTCTTTTTGCAGCACCGTTCTGGCTACATTAAATACGGGAATATCTCTTACAACAGCATGATGCTTGCCTGCATGGGCATGTCCGTGAAAAACAGCGGTCACACGTTTGCGCAAAATTGGCTCGAAGAGCCTTGACGAGCCAAGGAATGGATATATTACCTCCGGTTCACCTGTTACCGTTTCGCTTACCGGGGCATAGTGCAACAAGGCGATCTTGGGAATATCCAGGTTTTCCTGGTCTAAACGAGCCAACGCGCGTTCCAGCATTAAAGCCTCCTGAACCGCTTCCTGGACAAAATTCTTCATGGCCTCCTCGCCAAACATGGATAGCATATAGTGGTCGAAGCCGCCGCCGAATCCTTTTACCCCGGCAAAGCCTATGCCGTTAATGGTTGTACATTCTCCTTCGAGCACTTTAAGAGAATGGTGTTCCATCAGGGTTTGCCTGATCTTTTTATTCCGTGACTTTTCAAAATCATGATTGCCCAGTACGCAAACTACGGGTTTGGTAAAGCTTTTCAGTTCCTCCAGTAATATTTGTGCCTCTGCTTCATCGCCTGTATGGGTCAGATCGCCGGCTAATAATAATATGTCAGCTTTGCCGTCTATTTCCCTGAAGAGATCTTTCCATTTTCCATGGTCTGTTTCCTGTATATGCAGATCGCCCAAGGCAGCAATCCTGATTTTTTGACTTTGCTGATCTGATGTGTTATTCGTCATATTAAACCGTTTTAATGGTATAGGATTTATAACCCCAATCCAGAATATCTACCTGGTATTGGGTCTGGTCGATCAGTGGTCCCCTGCTCACCCGTTCTTTTACCGGGGGTAGCTCATACTGCTCTTTTGCCCGCGCCATCAATTCATCAAAAAGCCATTGGGGAATAATAGCCGGGTAGTCGTGTGGATAAACGAATTGGAATAGGATGATAGCGGCTAGAAGCAAATGCCAATGCGGTTCAACACAGTCTCTCAGGTATCGCCAATCCATTTTTTTTCCGCATTTCAGAAAGAGGTGATTAATATCTGCGCCGTCGAAGCGCTCGCGGTTTTGAACGTAAAGTTTACCCCATATCAGGTCTTCGGGCGCAATCACCTTTATGCTTTGTTCGAAAAGCAAAGTGGTATGTGCCCTCTCGAACCAACCGTCGTCTACCTTGGCAATATTGTTGACTGTATCGAAAATGATATCGAAGGTGTGGCCGGCTGTATTGCTTACTTTCGCCAGCCATCGTATATCTGTTAATTCGGTTTCGTATCCTTTGTTGGCAAACAGTTTTAAAATAGCGGGATAGTCGGCGGGTTTACAATAAATATCTATATCTTTTGGTGTGCGGAAAGTCTGGGTGTAATAAAATACAGCGAAGGACCCCCCGATCATAAAAGGGATGCCCGAGTTGATAAGGGTTAGCAGGATCTCCTGATAAAATTCGGAAGCCTGGTCTGGTATGCTGTCGTTCTTTATAATGCTCATTCATTAACGTATTCGTGAAGAGAAAAGGGCGGGTTTACAGGTTGAAAAAATTACTGGTTGTCCCTTAATGACCTGATTTGATGGTGCATAGACTGGATACCTGTTCTTTGTCTTTCCAGCTCAGGCTGCACATTTTCGGGCAGATGCCCATTGGATTGGGTAATGTCATTATACGTTTCCAGGGCTATGTCTTCGCCTTTTTCGCAACTTTGCAAAGCCGCTTTAACATCGTTCGCAGATAGCGCAGATTTAATATCCATCCATACGCGGTATAAGTCACCTCCTGTCGAAGTCGCATTTTCAGGCGAACCGCCGTTTGCAGCCACCATATTGCTCAACGTTGCCGCATAGGCTGCACTTTGGTCACTGCATTCCTGGAACAGGTTTTGCAACCCCGGCTCCTCTATATTATCTTTTGCTTTCTGATAGCCGGCTTTACGGTCCAGGTTTACCTGGATAAGCTTATTCAGATCCTGGACCAACTGTGTTTTACTTTGATTTTGCATAGATAAAAAATTAAATGTGAAATAGTGTATATCGTTCCTGTTTTATCTGCCCGGAGTATTCATTTTGCCGGGAAT
>JBEBWN010000448.1:0-3265 GCA_040392235.1 Taibaiella helva
TTTGTCTGGCTATACTACAGCCGGCAAAGCCGTATGAAGTATAGACTTCAAGAGGGGGAGATTCCTTTCCCTTTCAGGAAAAGGAAGGGCTTATATTATTTTATGTTGTTGCAAGCTTTACAATCCATTTTACTGGCTTTGCGATGTTTTCGCCCTGCATTAAATTGGAAAATTTTTACAGTTACTATGTTGAAATTCAATTTGATATAAGTTAATTAGCAAGCCCCATGTAGCAATAACACGGATTGTAAGTCGCGCATACTTTGTCGCTGACCGCTTTGGGATCCGCTCTTTTTACTCATACTTAACCTAACCTGGTGCAATATTCCGTTATGCCGGCAATATTTTCACCCTAATGAGGTTAAGTTTGGCAATCCCTACTGAAATACTTTTGCAGAAACAAACACAACATGAAAAACATACTTTTTTCCATACTCGTATGCGCAGGTACTTACAGTACCTATGCCCAGGATACGGATACCCTGCACCAAAAAAGTATAATGGAAACAAAGCGGGATGGCGGTAGCCGGGTTTCCGGCCGAATCATGGATTCTCTACTGGCCATACCCCTCGAATACAGCTCCCTGTTGTTGCAGCAAGCCGGCGCACAGATTGGTGAAGGTATAAATACCGACAGCCTGGGCCAGTTTGTATTTAATAATGTGCAACCCGGTAATTATATACTGCATGTACACTATGTGGGTTATAATAAGCTGGAACTGCCCCTTACAATAGAGGCTTCCGGTACAGACCTCGACCTGGGTATGGTCAATATGAGCCCCCAAGCGGCTACTTTAAATGAAGTGCGCATTGTGGATTTTAAAGATCTAATCGAACAGCGCCCTGATGGTATAGTCTACAATGCCGATAAAGATATTACCAACAAAGGAACAACAGCTGAGCAGCTCCTGCGCAAAGTGCCTATGGTTACCGTCGATCTTGAGGGCAATGTACAAATGCGCGGTAATGGCAATATACGGGTGTTCATCGATAATAAACCTTCTACCATTATTGCTGCTTCTGTTAAGGATGCCTTAAGGCAGATACCCTCCGATAATATTAAAACAGTAGAAGTGATTACCAGCCCTGGTGCCCGTTACGATGCAGAAGGGGCGGCGGGCGTCATTAATATTGTGACTAAGAAAAGCCTGATGAAGGGGATCAGCGGTAATATACACAGCCAGCTCAGTTATAATGCCCCAAGGGATTTCTTTACCGGCAACGCTGGTTTTAACCTGAATTACCGCAACAAGGACTTTGGCCTGTCGCTGAATGGAGGCTATAGCCGTTGGCGGATGTACCTCGAATCCAGTACAGAACGGACCGATTTCCCAGGTCAGGCTAACCAATCCAAATTACTACAGCAAAGCATCTCCGACGGCATAGGAGACTACTTCTGGAGCCAGATCAGTGCCGACTACCAGATTGATTCCCTGCAATCGGTGCAGGCTGGTATTAACTATAATCCCGGGCAATGGCGGCAGGACATGACCATGCAAAACCAGTTACAACCGCAGGTTGTACCCGATTTTGAGCGGACTAACAGTTCCAGCACCCCAAGAGACAATGCCGGTTTTTATGCATCCTATACCCGCAAGTTTAAAAATAATCCGTTGCGCAGCCTGGATGTATTGGCGCAGTATGCTATCAACTCCTCCCGGTCCCGTTACGACCTGTTCAGTAAACGAACAGGTAATGACGTTGTCGACTACCGCGAACGGAACACCAACAACAGCAATAACAATGAATTGACGGCACAGATCGACTATGTGCAGCCCCTTAAGAACAAAAGCCAGAAAATAGAAACAGGTCTTAAATTCATAAACAGGGATATTAGCAGTACCTACCAGCTGGAATTATGGAATATCGGCGCTCCTGATTTCGTCATTGATCCTAAACGTAGCAATCGCCTGGATTATGTACAACAGGTGGGTGCAGCTTATGGCCAGTTTTCAACTAAGTTATGGGGTGGTTTAAGTATGATTGCCGGTTTGCGTTACGAGTTTACCAATATCGATGGCAAACAACAGGAAGCTAATAGTAATTTTAATACCCAGTTTAATAACCTGCTGCCTAACCTTAGTTTTGCTTACGATCTGAAAAACTTCAGTAAGCTGAAACTGGCGTACAACCAGCGTATCGAACGACCTTCCATTTTCTATGTCAATCCCTATATCAACTACAGTGATCAGTATAACCTGACCCAGGGCAACCCGCTACTGGTACCGGAAAATACCCATAACGTGGAGCTCGGCTACAGCACCTTCTTTAAAAGTACCAGCCTGAACTTTTCTTCCTTCTACCGGTATACGGGCAATGCTATTGAAAATGTAACTTCGGTAGGCAGTGATAATGTAAGCCGTACTACCTACCAGAATATTGCCCGGAACAATACCATAGGGCTCGACTTTTTTGGTAGCACCCACTTGGTGGGCCGGTGGATGATCAACCTTAATGCCAGCGCTTATTATAAAATGCTAAAGAGTCCTTCCCTTAATATTTCCAATTCCGGTTGGCAGTATTCCGGTAATATCTATACCAGTTTCAAACTATCGGAGCGGTTTTCTATTGCCGGCTACGGATTATACAATGCGACACAGATCCAGTTGCAGGGATCCCAAACCAGTTGGTTTTACTATTATCTCGGATTGCAGACTACCGTATTGAAGGGTAAAGGAACTATTACCCTTTCGGGCGAAAATTTCTTCCATCCGGAAGTGAAAATGACCACCAATTACAAATACCAGAACGCCGACTATACTATGCAGACCACCTACTATGGCAGGGGCTTGCGCATAAGTTTTAACTGGAGTTTTGGTAAAATGCAGTTCATGCAAAAGAAAACCATCGAAAACGACGATTTGAAATCCGGAAGCGGTGGCCAGCAAAGCATGGGCGGGCAATAAGCAAAAAAACTGCTTTGCCAGGCTTTTAGCCTTG
This sequence comes from Taibaiella helva, assembly GCA_040392235.1. GTDB lineage: Bacteria > Bacteroidota > Bacteroidia > Chitinophagales > Chitinophagaceae > Taibaiella > Taibaiella helvus_A. The sequence goes on from JBEBWN010000448.1 coordinate 2,941, forward strand.
CGATATTATTCTATTGCCTTTGCCCATCCTATACTGCTTCGGGATTGTCCAAGGCAATAGAATTGTGCTGCAAAACTACAAGTTGCGCAGAATGGGTGTCTTTGGGATTTCTTTTCCCTTTGCAGACCTGGCACGCCCTTTCTTTTCGTCTTGTCGACCGCAGCTTTCTCCGTAGAGTAGTGAAGGCAAAAAGTGCAGGGCGACATCCCTGCCGGATCTCTATGGGAATGTCTTTGCCAGAACCTGTATTAGCTAAACATTCTACATAGAGTCTGCTGTTAAACTCAATTGGGTGCATCCCCCAGTGTATAAAGTATCCGCTATA
>JBEBWN010000449.1:0-3264 GCA_040392235.1 Taibaiella helva
ACTGCGATTCTACCAGCCAAAGAACATTTGCGACCAACCCCTTCTCATTCATTCCGTCGGCAGTAGCTATATCCCAGGCGCTGGCTATAACACTGCCATATTTCGAGGTCCATTTTACCGACTTTGGCCCCACTTCCCCGCTTCGCTCCATTCCGCGCGGAAACATCCATAAATTAGCATCAATTTTGTCCTTCCAATCCATCGACCGTGCCGTAATGATCAATTGATTTTGCCCTTTATACACTACTCGTGTACAAGCTTCTGTTCTTTCTGCCGAATGTGCGGCAACAAGCAGCAGGCTGGTTAACCAAAAAGGTAATCTTTTCATAATTGCTTTATTTTGGGAACAACAAAGGTGCATAAAAGTAAAGTAACATAAAATATTTCATTCCGTTCGAACTATACAGCCAGAAAAAGGCAAATGCATCACCCGGGAGCGTAGCCGAAGGTTTGGAGCGGATTCTCCAGGCAGATGTCCTATTTCTCCCGGAATTATTTAAATTGCAGGGCGGTAGCTGTTTTGGCTACATACCCAAATCTGACCCTGAATGTAATTATTAATTGAAGCGTAATGAATATAAAACTCGCCATAGCAGACGATCACCCCCTTGTAGCACAAGGTATCAGTAAAATGTTGGCCCGCTATCCGCAGGTAGAGATCCGGGCCTACTACCCCACCGGCGCTGCTTTATTGGCTGGCCTGGCCGAAGAACAACCGGACGTACTGTTACTCGATATTCATTTTCCCGATACCACAGGCAACGAACTGGTACGTACCATTATACCCAAATATCCCGAACTCAAGATCCTGGTACTTACCAGCGTTGACGACCCCTACGAGGTGCAAGATATGATCCAGAAGGGCTGCCTGGGCTATGTACAAAAAACCATCGCTTCCGAATCCCTCGTAAAAGCCATTGAAACCGTATACTATGGCGAGCAATTCCTGGAACCGGCTCTTAAAGAGGCCTTAGTGCAAGCTATGTTGCAACCTGGGCAGAAAAAACCGGAAAACATCAGGCTTACCAACCGGGAGCAGGAAATTCTTGAACTGATCTGTGAAGGGTTGACGAATATGGATATCGGCCAGAAACTGTTCCTCAGTCACCGCACCATCGAGAACTACCGTGTATCATTATATGAAAAGTTCAATGTCTCCAATACAGCACAGCTTGTTAAAATAGCCGTACAACATAAGTTTGTGAAGTAACATCATTGGCAACAGCCAAAATACTTACTAAAACGTACGCCAATTCCCAACGGCGCCGGTGCTATCCCGGCGCCGTTTTTTTGTTATCCAGCGTAAAAAACCAACTTTTCTCTCCTGATCTTTCGCAGACTTGTCGGTTTTTCGTAACCGGGTATATACCCGGTTATATTATTCACATTCGACAATGCTCCGATAACCAATCGATCGCATATAAATAAATATAGTATTCAGAAATAAATATTACTTTCACATTTCAATAACAGCAGAATATGAAAAAGATTTATGTAGTATTAATAAGCGTCCTTGTTGCGGTAATCGTAATAGTTGCCTGCTCGGGCGCCTATATCAAGTTCGCGCTTCCCCGCGCAGAGGCTGCTCCTGTATTAAGTATCGACCATACGGCCGACCGGGTGGAAAGAGGTCGCTACCTGGCCTATCATGTAGCGGTATGTATGGACTGCCACAGCACCAGAGATTGGTCCCGTTTCGGCGGTCCCATGGCCGGCAATCCCGGCGGTGGTGGCGAACGGTTTGGAAAAGAAATGGATTTTCCAGGCACCATATACAGTGCTAATATTACCCCTGCCAACCTGGGCAACTGGACCGATGGAGAACTTTTCAGGGCCATTACTACCGGTGTCAATAAACAGGGCAAAGCCTTGTTCCCATTAATGCCTTACCATCGTTACGGCCAGATGGACAAAGAGGATATCTACAGCATAATCGCTTATATACGTACCCTGCAACCCATAGAAAACAAAATACCGGAGCGGGAACTAGACTTTCCCCTGAACTTCCTGGTCAATACCATGCCTTCCGAAGCCAAATTCTCCGTTAAACCCGACGAGAGCAATACCCTGGCTTATGGAAAATACCTGGTGAACATGGCCAGCTGTGTAGATTGCCATAGCCGGACCGACAAAGGCGCTATTATTCCGGGAAGTGAATTCGGTGGCGGCAGGGAGTTCGCACAGCCGGCCGGAAAAGTCTGCGCCCCCAATATTACGCCCCATATTGACAACGGTATCGGCCAATGGACTATGCAATCCTTCGTTCAACGGTTCAAACAATATACCGACAGTAATTATCATACCCCGCAACTGGGGCCCGGCGACCTGAACAGCCCCATGCCCTGGCATATGTATGCCGGTATGAAAGAAAGCGACCTGCAAGCTATATATACTTACCTGCAAAGCCTGGCGCCGATCGACAATGCCGTAACCCGCTACCAGAAGAAATAGAGCGGCTACACCGGTCTCGCATTAAATGATCACCTTTAACCGTACAAGCAATGAAAAGAAAAATAGCACTTCTACTCGTGCTCTTTGCTCCTGTCTATCCCTTATATGTACAAGACACCTTTGCACCGCTAGGTGCGGAATGGTGGTACCAGGGCGATAATTATCATTTCACCACCTGGCAGGGCGATCTCTATTTCAATGAAACCTGGACCGATCATGTGCAGGTAACGAAAGACACTTTGATCAACTATATCAGTTGCCGCGAGGTAAAAGTATCCCAGACCACATTGGATGGTCGGGATCCCGATTACCCGGTCGAATCTGAGCCCCGTTATTGGTATTTTTACGACAACCGGGACACAACCTTTGTTTACAACGGGCATTTGCAACGTTTTATGCCACTATATATATAATGTTTCTATTGGCGACACCCTCAATATCGTTTATCCCTTATCCCGGAACGGCCAGGACACCATTTATTTACAGGTAGAGGATATACGCCAGGAAATATACGGCGGACAGGTTTTGCAGACTGTTTATACAAAAGCCTATAAATACTACGAAAGCCAGGGAGACGGTTATGCGCTCAATTACGGTTCGATTCAGGGATTGAACGATTTGGAAAAAGTACCGGCAGGTACGTTCAGCGCCTGGGTATGTTTATGCCCTATGTAACAGGCTTTTTCCCCTATGGCACGTCTGCAATCCGGGACATAAATTTAAGTCAGCAATTTCCTTCCGGCGCATTGGTATGCTATAAAGATGGCGAATACGACTTACGTATGGGCCGGGAAGCCTGCGATTACCTTCCGA
>JBEBWN010000450.1:0-3254 GCA_040392235.1 Taibaiella helva
AACTTCATACGGCTATGCCGGCTGTAGTATAGCCAGACAAAAAAGCAGGCTTAGCATCGCCTCTGCGGCGTGAAAGCTTTTTTTGTCTTGATATCGACCGAAGCGGAGATATCTAGCCTAATGTTTGGGCCAAGCCAAAAAGTAACAGTTCCATTACCGCCCGATCGTTTATCAAGGCATAAGTTTCACATCCAAATCCGCCTGCATGCACAAATCAACCCCAACAGTAATCAAAGCCATCCCTCTCAAAAAAGCCCCCTCTTGAAGACGATACTTCATACGGCTATGCCGGCTGTAGTATAACCAGACATTGGATCTTTCCTGATCATCTAACCTCGTATAGCGGATACTTTATACACTGGGGGATGCACCCAATTGAGTTTAACAGCAGACCCTATATAAGAGTAGCGTATCATCCTTTAACTATACCCAGCATTATAGCCTTTTTGGCCATGCCTACCATATTTTTAACCCCTAGCTTTTGCATGATACCCATCCGGTAAGTATCAATTGTCCGGGTGCTCAGGTTTAGCTTCCGGGCAATTTCCGGGCTGCTAAACTCCTCTGTTATTAATTGTAGTATTTCAATTTCCCGTTCGGTGAACATAGCCGAATTAGTGGTAATGCCCTGGTCTTTTCTGTAGAGTTGCAGCAAAATATCCTTTACTTCGGGTGACAGGTACTGTTTGCCTGCATGCACCTGTTCGATAGCTTCCAAAAGGTAATGTTGCTCGATACTTTTCAGGATATAGCCGTCAGCTCCGGCATGCAAAACGCTTTGAATATTATAGGCATTATCATTAGAGGTAAGTATCAGTATTTTTGTAGCAGGATATTTATTTTTGACAACACGAACGAGCTCCGTATGCTGTAAGCCTTCATCAGACAGATTCAGATCAAGAAGGATAACATCGGCAGTCTTTTGTTTTAATGCCTCCATCAATTGCCCGCCATTCGCACAACTGTCGGCAATGAAAATCCCGTTCTGACCTTCCAGGGCATTGCGCAAACCCTGGCGCATTAGAGGATGATCCTCGGTTATTACTACTTTAATCATATTGTGCGCCACAAATTCTGCTATTCTTTTTGAAAGGCTAATGTAATATATAATAATGACCCGGGCAACCGTAGCTATTATTTCTGAAACGAGTTGGCTATACCAAAGACCAGGCGAACGGCAAAATGGTCATTCTGACTACCGGGTATTGCCAGGGTTGCCTGCCCTATCTTTCTGTTCAACAGGGGTTTCTGGAAGCGGCACTCTGATATGCGCTACTGTGCCCCCTTGCGGAGGGGTTTCGAATTCGATGGTACCACGGTATAAACCGATACGGTCGGCAATTCCCTTCAAACCCATTCCAGTACTTTTTTCTTTCATTTCGCTGGCAACCATACCCTTACCATTATCCTCGATTGTGAGCAATACTATCTCGTCGCTTTTAAATAGAACCAGGCTAAATAAACTGGCCCCTGAATGTTTTCGTACATTTTGAGCCAATTCCTGTACAATGCGATAAATATGCACTGACAATGTTTCACTCAGATTAGCATAAGAGCCGTATATCTCGACAGAGGGGCGTATTGCGGTGTGCGTGAAAAAATGTTCGCAAAAATCCTGTATAGCGGAAGCCAGTCCCCTGGCAACAATTTGCGTAGGAGCCAGGTTATGGGCAATTTGTCGTACACCCTTGGCCGTATCAAGTAGTAGGGTATAGGCTGCATTGATGTTTTTATCGCGTTGCCCGTCATCAGCCGACTGTTTGCCCGCGAATAGAAAAGTTTGTACAGCGGCCAGTTGGCTGCTTACACCATCGTGCAGGTCCTGCGCCAGGCGTGCGCGCTCCTTCTCTTCACCTTCAATAATACCATTCAGGCGACTTATTTCCTGTTGTTGTTTTTGCCTCGCTCTGAAATGCCTATATCGCCAAATAGCCAATACCAATGCAGAAATGCTTATGGATAAAATGGAGAAAGTAAGAAGTAGCCAATTGCGTTGTTCGGCCAGTTCCTTGTCCTGCCGGGTAATGTCGAGATTTTTGAGGGCTATTTCCCTGTCCTTTTCCGCAGTTCTGAATTGGGTTTCGAGTGCGTTGACATTTGCCGTGATCTGCAGGCTTTTTACGCTATCGAGCACCTGGTGCGATTGCAGGTGCAGGTAGTAGGCTTCACGAAAACGGCTCTGGACGGCATATAATGACGATAGTTGGTGAATAAGGGAAGCCTGATCCGTTAACTGGAAATTCAGTTCGCCTTTCTTTGCCTTGAGATATTCCTGTTCAGCCTTTGTATAGCTGCCTTGGCCCATATAAGTATTACCTCGGAACATATGCAACAGGTACTTTCTTTGAAAAGGAATACCAGGCTCCTGGCTGATTCGGGAAGCCAGCTTTGCCATCGCCGAGGCCTGGTCGTATTGGCCCATCTTATTATACAGGTTAATTTTAAAGATGTACGCGCCCAATAGCTCTTTGTATAAATTATGCGAACGGGCTATAAGAATGGCACTATCGTAATATGGAATACTTTCGTTGTAGCGCTTTAATTCCGTTAGGGCGATAGCCTTATTGGTATATCCCATGCTCAATACATCATACTGAGACATTTGCCGGCCCTTTGCAATAGCCTTTTCAAAAAAAGTGATCGCCTTTGGAAACTGAAAAAGGCGAAATAAGAGGTAGCCCATATTGTTATATATACCCGGTAACAGGGAAAATGAATCCGGGGCGAGCGCCACGCTCCTGGAAAAAGCTTTAAAGGCTTCTGAAGATCCGGAAAGCCGCTCATGAGCCTGACCCAGAAAATAATACGCTTTAGCTATCATCAGGCGATCCTTTTTCTGGTCGCAGAGCCAAAGCAGCAGGGGTACTGTATTAATGATTTTGAGATAATTTTTTTGCTGATCGGCCACTTCGATGGTTAAAAGTAAAGATTGCCGTACACCAGGAAAATATCCATGTTTATAGCTTTCGGCCAGGGCATGTTTGGCCAGGATCTGTGCGCTATCCGGATGACTCTTTCTTAGATATTGTGCTGTATTAATCCATGCCTGCACTTTTATGGTATCCGCAACATTGCTGATCGCCCCCTGGTCGACAGACTGGGCACAAAGAGTGGAACTATTGTACGGGAATAGCCACAAGGCTACAATAAATAAACAAGAGCGAAATAACATGTACAATACTTCTTAGCTTAGGGCATGGTTTAAAAAAGAATTCCTTAGCACCCAGAACGGTTTCGGCCAATACCGGTCGGCC
>JBEBWN010000451.1:0-3248 GCA_040392235.1 Taibaiella helva
CTTAGCGGCAGCTGCGAGGTATGAAAAAATTGAATAAAATCTGCCGGAGAATCCCTGCTGCCGGAAAGTAAGACAACTCCGGTTCAGAAAAGGACAATTACAGTAAATTGGCAGCATACATCCGGCCATTACTAAACTTTTTGTTGGCTTTGACGTCGCCTTGTTTTGAAAAATAATCGCTATGTGGTGCTTGTGTCTCGCCTGTATTTTTAACAGAACTTATCGGCATGGTATCGGGTTTCATTTTTCCAAAAACATGGAACCATAGCCCATTTGTTAACCACACTTCTGAGGCCCTTCGAATATCTGTATTCTCAATGAGCCAGTTGAATAGGAATTCAATCGTTTGCCGTATCGATGATACGGCTTTTGACCGTAAATCATCTGCAGATCTTTGAAATTGTTTCATTTCATTGGTCATATATTACTCTGCTTTTACGGGTGTCTGCATTTTTCTGCCCCTTCGTCTTTCAATGGCTTGAAACAATTCTTTGTTTTATAAATCGTACCCCAAAAATAATTTGCCGTCTTCACTACCGCAATAATTCCGAAGGGCATTAAGGTCGCTTTCGGTTGCAGGAGTGACTATAATACGCTTCGGTAAGGGTATTGGTCCCTGTCTCACTGCCCTTTCCGTGTATTTTCAACCCACAGTATACATGGACTTAATGGAACAATATCCCTTGTCGGTAATATCTGTAGCTACTTTGCTTTTGCGTTTGTCCGAGCAAATGACGATAGGAAAGGGGGCCACCACTTTGTTGTCTCAATCCGGTTCCAATACCGGCAGAAGCGCTAATAGTTCTGTTAGCATTTGTCGGAAAATGTCTTCCATCCTGTTCAAATGCTCATTGAAGCCCGGTAAGACACCAATTGGGGAAACCAGGATAACAAGTATTTTTTTCGTAAAATTGTAAATATCTTTTATTCGAAAACGGCGTTCTTCCATGATACTAAATAAATAAACCGTCAGTAATTCTGCATCGCTGAACCCCGGATTTTTGTTGCTGGAAAATTTTTCATTATTATATTTCCTTCCTTTGTTGTATCTTTCCTCCACGTAAAAGTAGAGGGCTATTAGTTTTGTCATGAACCTAATATACAACCTCTGCTTTTGTTTTTTATCCCTTTTGTAACTCTTGATTCGCATGATTAATAAAGATATACCTGTAGTTTTTTGCGCTGACGAAAACTATTTCCCTTTAGTTGCAACAGCGGTTCAGTCCATTATAGATAACGCATCGAAAGATAGAACTTATAGGATTTATGTGTTATGCGATAGCGTTGCACAAGCTTCCCGACAATTGTTAGAACAACAGTTAGCCGTGGTGGCCAATTTTTCAGTTGCTTATATTGAAGCTATGCCCTATTTAATGGCATACCATTTTGATAATTTGACCTATTCTATAGCTGCTTACTTCCGGTTACTTATACCCTTTTTGTTTCACCAGTATGAAAAAGTGATTTATCTTGACTGCGACGTTATTTGTCTCGGAGATATTGCCGAACTTTTAGCCGAACCTGTTGATGGCTATATGTTAGGCTGTGTCAGGGACTACGGAATGATGAGTACAGGCGAGGGGGAAGCTAAGGCGCTCGGCTTAAAAAGCCATCTCAATTATTTCAACTCGGGGGTACTTGTCTTTAATTCGCCGTTATTCCGGGAGTGTATAACGCTGGAAGCCTTATTACAGCGTGCGGGAGAACAACATTGGCCCTACGCAGACCAGTGCTTGTTAAATGTAGTATGTGAGGGTAAGGTTTGGTTTTTACCCATGAAATGGAATGTAATGTCAGACCATGTATTACGTAATGTGCCACCTATCTTAGGGGAGGAATTCAGCCAGGCGAAGCGGGAAGCCAGGATTCTACACTATGTTTGGGATAAACCATGGCATGACTTTTTTATCTCTGATAGGAACCGGCATTTTTGGCTTTATGCGCAACGGACTCCTTTTGCGGCTATAGTTTTTTCCAGGTTGAAAGATGCCAAAATAAAGAAACAATCCGTTTCGCCGGGGATGGTATACGAGGAATTGGACAGCAATCCGCATTTCGGTTTCTGTTTTCTTATAAAAAGTACCTTTTTGTGGATCCGTAGAAAATTTCACCGAAAATAGCGTTTTCGCAAAGATCTCTGCAGGGATAAAAAAATATCACTTTTGGGCTCGTTCCAGCAGCACGCGTATGTCTGCCTGTAATGTTTTAAGGGACCGGGATAGGTCCTGTGTTTCAGTGAAGGGTTCGGGCAGTATTTGGGTTTGGTAGCTGTGAAATTGCCATAGTTCCAGCACATCCGAAATCGGTACGGTATAGGGGTGGTAAGTCTTATTTAATGATTCCAGGAGGAATTCTTTACCCTGTTGGGTAACCTGTTTAAATACAAAATCCTGTTCACCCCTGAGGATGACAATACAAAGTGTTTGTGGTTTTAAGTGCTTCCAATCGCGTACAAACCTGGCGATAATGTCGCTTTTTTCTGGTATAGGCAGCATGGAATCGCCCGTGGTAGGAAACATCCTGAAAGTATTGCCGGAAGGTAGTTGGGGCAAGGAAAACTTCGGAAGGGAAGCGATGAATTCGGGATCGTTATGGCCCGCCAGATAGCCAGCTCGTGCCTTTATGGGCACGTATTCCAGGTTTTCCCGGTTGTTTTTGTCTGTTGATATAGCTAACACGCGCAATTGTTCTCCTTTTTGATAAGCGGTATTACCTTTTTCTATTTCGCTTAGCTGTCCGTCGCTCAAAATGGAGATATCGGTTCTTAGCAAATTATCGACGCTGATCCGGTAGAAGTCGGATATTTTGAACAGGTCTTCAACGGTAGGATTGACGGTTTGCCCATTCTCCTGGGCATTGTATTTGGAGCGGGTCATACCCAATTGTTCGGCTAAAAGATCCTGGCTGAGCTTTCTCCTGTTTCTCAATGTTTTAAGGTTTGTAGCCCAAAAGTTCTTTTGTAAAGTCATTTTTCGTTGATATTATTGCAGTCTTTCTGGTGTTGTCATTAGTGACAAAGGTATGGAATTATAGAATTATTGCCAAAAATGGAGCGGCAAATTGTGCATTGTGACCTGGACACGTTTTTTGTGTCTGTTGAGCGATTGGTAAGTAGTACGCTTGTAGGAAAACCGGTGCTCATTGGCAGAACAAGTGACAGGGCTGTTGTCGCCTCCCGCTCGTATGAAGCACGCAAATTTGGGGTGCATTCGGCTATGCCGATGAAGCTGGCACGCCAGTTATGCCCG
>JBEBWN010000452.1:0-3244 GCA_040392235.1 Taibaiella helva
CTGGCGACTATTAGTAATACTTTTTTCTTTAACCGGAGTAGCGCTATTTGGGGAGGGGAATATACATTAGCCCATAATACCGGTAAATCATTATTGACTTACGGGTTGGAGGGTAACAGTCAGCAACGGCACCAGGTCAAAATGCGCTGGACATTATTGAAGAATTATACAGTTGCGGTACAGGCACAGCAATTGGAAAGGCAATACCGGTCGGCATTGGCTGATGGCAGAACCTATAAAGTAGATGGGTATGTCATAGAACCTACTTTAACCTGGTTATTGCAGTCACATTTTCGTATTACGGGAGGGTATAAGCTGGACCGGAGGGATAATGCGGCGGTATTGGGTGGCGAGAGGGCGTTGATCCAGTCCCTCAACCTTGATGCCCGGTCAACCTGGAATGCCCTGGGTACTGTTCAGGCCCGTTTTACTTATGCCGATATCCAGTATACCGGACAAGCCAATACTTCTCTATCCTTTGTTATGCTGGATGCTTTGCAAAAAGGTAAAAACTGGCTTTGGTATGTTAACTGGGACAGGCGACTCAGCAAAGGGATAGAATTGTCGCTGGAATATGAAGGCCGCAAGCCCGGCCGCAATCCGGTAATACATACAGGCAGAATGAGCATCCGTGCTCTACTATAAGGCATTTTGTAATGGTATAAGACGGGGGAGCGATCATCCTTGCAGGAAGTCAATCAGGGCATTTTATAGCAAATGAACAATTCGGGGAGCTACTGTGCAGTAAATTTTTGTACCCGGCTTGTAATACTGATTTGCAAATACCAGGAGTATTGATCCTAATATATCTATATGTAATTCATAAAAGAAGCCTGCAAACAGTGTTTTAATCACGGTTCCTTTAATGCGGTTTGAGCTGTTCCGCAGCGAAATTTTAATATCTTCCGGTCGTACAAATAAGCGTCCTGTTTCTTCTGCAGGCAGATTTAAAGCCAGATCGACTGGAAGTTGTTCAGTGGGTATCATATTATATTTGCCCAATAAAGCACCGGTATATTCGTTAACAGGCGAGCTATAAAGTTCACCAGGTTTGCCTTGCTGTACCATGGTGCCATTTTCCAGTACTATTATCTCATCTGCCATAGACAACATATCGGAAGGTTCATGTGTCACTAATATTAAAGTTATGTTCAGCTCCGCACTCACTTCTTCTATAACCTTCTTCAAAATGTTTTTGTGCGGCAGATCAAGATTGGAAAATGGTTCATCCAGTATAAGCAATCGTGGTGAAGAAACCAATAAACGGGCCAGGGCCAGACGCTGCTTTTCACCGCCGGAAACTTCATGCGCCTTTCTTTTTAACAAATGGTCTACTTTACAGATATGGAATATCCGGTCTGCTTCTTCGGTTGGAAGCTGGTTGGCATAATCCATCAATTCCTCCATCCTGTAATGATTGCGTAGTTCAAAATGTTGAGACAAATAGGCTATACCCGGATGCCCGGGAATAAGCTTTTCTTCAGGTACTTTTTTTACCCTTTCTCCTTCGAAATAGACGGCGCCGGAAAGTGGCGATTCCATACCCGCTACTATTTTTAGCAAGGAGCTTTTTCCCGACCCGGTTGCCCCGGCAACGGCCAGTGTGCTATTCTGTTGTAGCTGAAAGCTTATTTCTTTCAGCGAAAATCCCTGTTTTGCTTGCGTGCTGATCTGCTCTACGGATAAAAACATACTCATATGGTTCTGGCAAAGATAGTATCTGTATATCGATAAGCATACATTCTTCGCTCCTGATCATGGCTTCCTGCTTACCCTAAGGACACTGACGTACACCCGGACAGCGATATCGGTTACCATTCAAAGGGCAACTGTTTTCGTGAAAAAGGCCGAATATTGCATGTGGAACAACAGCGATAAAAATATACAATGTATTTTCTGTTAAAACATATTGAAGCCATTGTAGCTGGCTATCCCGGACAGCCGCCTTTAGCTATTTATCTGAAACAGTATTTTAAGCATTATCCCAAGCTGGGTTCCAGGGACCGGAAAGCCTTGACCGAAGCTGTTTTTCTATATTTTCGCTTTGCCCGGTTCTTCCCTGACCCAACCGCTACTTTAGATATTGTAGGTTATGCCCTGCAGGCGGGGAAAACCAATAACGCCTTTTTACAAAAGGCGTTTGCCGGTAGAAAGTCTTGCAACAGCAATTTATACCGGGAGGAAATTAACTATGCTTTACCTATTTCTGAAGGGCTTACCCTGCAGGAGTGGTTAAAATCGATACAGCAACAGCCTCGGTTGTTCATCCGGATTCGAAAAAATAAACCAGATGTTATAAGTGCCTTGGAAAAAGCGCATCTGGCTTGGAACGAAATGCCAGAGATCTCTATTGCCGCGCGTGCTGCGGAAAGCGAACCGGCATGCCTGGCTCTCGACAATAACGTTCCGGTAGATACTGTGCTAAAGGAGCAGGATTATGTAGTACAGGATTGGGCATCGCAGCAGAGTGTCCGTATGGTTTTGCAAAAGCTTATACACAATCCGCCTCTTAAAGTTTGGGATGTCTGCGCTGGTGCCGGCGGAAAATCAATTTTCCTGAAGGATCAACTACCGCCTTTCGAGCTGCTAGCTACAGATGTAAGAGAAAGTATTCTCCATAATTTACAAAAGCGGTTCCGTACTTACGGGTTAAATCGTTTGCAAACGAAGGTCGTTAATGTGGCCGAAAAAGCGGTACTTTCGTCCGCTATGCCACAGGGCCAATTCGATCTGGTTTTATGTGATGTACCGTGTAGCGGTAGTGGTACCTGGGCCAGAACGCCCGAGCAGTTCTATTTTTTTGAGCAAAAAGACATTGTGCGATTTGAAAAAGTACAGTTTGCGATAGCTGCCAATGCGCAGCGGTATCTTAAGCCCGGTGGGCTATTGGCCTATATTACCTGCTCCGTATTTAAAACGGAAAATGAAGAGGTCGTGCAAAGATTGATAGCAGACAGTGCACTGGAAGTGTTATCCCAGGATATCATAAACGGCATCGGCTTGCATGCTGATTGCATGTTCGTGGCTCTTTTCCGGAAAAAGAAATAAGTACGGTCAAAAGTTTATTTAGGGTCTGCTGTTAAACTCAATTGGGTGCATCCCCAGTGTATAAAGTATCCGCTATACGAGGTTAGATGATCAGGAAAGATCCAATGTCTGGTTATACTACAGCCGGCATAGCCGTATGGTGTATCGTCTTCAAGAGGGCGGGTTTCTTTTTTGGGAGGGATGGCTTCGCTTTGAT
>JBEBWN010000453.1:0-3224 GCA_040392235.1 Taibaiella helva
GTTGTTTATTTAAAAATTTATATGCGCTTTATTGCAAATTTCGGACAAAGGTAAAGCACCAAATTCAAAAAAAAAAAAAAATGTATACGCTTAAAACATTAAATTCTTCCCAAAATAAACTAAACAAGACCTGTATACAATAGTACAATAAAAGTTATGAGTATTTTCTCTAAATAATAAAATTTATAAAGCTACTAACACGCCAAGTTTAAAATTGTTTATTTTGTTTTCTGAATTCATCAAAAGTCATGCCAAAAAAATGGGAAAAAACCGGCTCTATTTTCGCCAACCATTCATTTTGGTTCCCTAATTTTAGCCGCCTGATCCCTATTCCCCAAAAGGGAATCGTTCATATCACATAAAACATGAAACAAAACAGCAAAGTGTTATTAAGATGGGAAGCCTGAATATTGTAAAATCTCCAATAGCCACCGAATTAAGTCTGTTCGAGAAAAAGTTCGCAGAAAATGTTCGCAGCCGAAACCCGCTCCTGGATAGAATTATGAAATTCATTATCAGGAGGAAAGGAAAACAGATGCGCCCTATGTTCGTTTTTCTTGCTGCAAAGATCTGTGGGGAGATATCAGAAGTGACCTACAGGGCCTCTTCCCTTATCGAGCTTTTGCATACCGCCACCTTGGTGCATGATGATGTAGTCGACGACGCCAATTTACGCCGCAACTTTTTCTCTGTCAATGCATTGTGGAAAAACAAAGTTGCAGTGCTGGTCGGCGACTATCTGCTATCCAAGGGCTTATTGCTCTCACTGGAAAATAATGATTTTCATATCCTTAAATTGGTTTCTACCGCCGTAAAGGAGATGAGCGAAGGGGAACTGTTACAGATCGAAAAAACCCGAAAACTGGATATTAAAGAAGATATCTATTTCGAAATTATCCGTAGCAAGACAGCATCCCTTTTAGCCGCTGCCTGTGCCGCCGGAGCCTGGTCCGCAACTCAAGATGATGAACAAGCCCGGCTTTTTCATGACTTCGGCGAAAAAATAGGTATCAGTTTTCAAATCAAGGACGACCTGTTTGATTATGGACATGATAATATAGGCAAACCTACTGGAATTGATATCAAGGAAAAGAAAATGACACTTCCTTTAATCCATACGCTTCAAAAAGTTGATGATCAAACCAAGCGGCAACTGATTTACACGATAAAAAATCACAACAAGGATAAAAAGAAAGTCAACGAAATCATCGAAATCGTCAAACAAAATGGCGGAATAGTATACGCACATGAGAAAATGCTGCAATACCAGAAAGAAGCTATGGATATTTTATACAGGTTCCCTGAATCTGACTCCCGCAATGCGATGGAGGAACTGGTGCACTATGTAACGGAAAGACGCTATTAGCACAGCAATCGAAGACAAGGAAGAATGGCCGCCAGTAACATATTCAAATAACGGAAAACATTTCATCATCAGCCAGCATTATATAAGATTAGTTTAGATACAAGGTAAGCATGGTCGCTCAAAAAAAAGTTTCAGTAATCATCGTCAGCTATAATGTCCAATCCTTTTTGGAATTGTGCCTGGACTCCGTGTCGAGGGCGCTGAAAAACATGGACAGCGAGATTATTGTTGTTGATAATAATTCGGCTGACGATAGCAACCGGATGGTGGCCGATAAGTTTAAAGATGTATTGCTCATTGCCAACAAAGACAATGTGGGGTTTTCCCGGGCGAATAACCAGGGGCTGGCTACTGCAAAAGGAAAATACATACACTTCCTCAACCCCGACACCGTAGTACCTGAAGATTTTTATGAAAAATGCATTTCGTTTATGGATCAACACCCAGAAGCGGGTGGTGTTGGTCCGAGGCTTATTGATGGCAGAGGCCTATACTCTGCAGACTCTAAAAAATCGTTTCCCTCTTTTTGGACCTCCGTGTACAAAGTGGTTGGCTTATCCAGATTCTTTCCGCATTCCACGTTCTTCAACAGGTATTATGCGGCCCAGGTTGGCGAACATGAGACCGCCACTGTCGATATTCTTTCCGGATGTTGCCTGCTTATCAGGCGGGAGGCTATGGAAACTGCGGGAGGGGGATTCGACGAATCGTATTTCATGTATTGCGAAGATGTAGATCTCTGTCACAGGATAGGTCAACAAGGATACAAAAATTATTATTTCCCGGAAACAACTGTGATCCATTATAAAGGCGAAAGTACCAGGAAACTGAGCTATCGTTACATGAAGATATTCTATAATGCTCATGCACTTTTTGTGAAAAAATATTACCCACCCAGACTGGGCGCCATTTACATACTATCTCTTCGGATGGTCTTGGCTTTACGGAACTTTGCAAATTGGGGCCGGCATCTGTTCTCCCTTTTTAAAATGTACCTGCTCGATGCTATACTGTTGACACTGACAACCTTTTCCATAAAAGTATTCTGGTTTGAAAATATTGGCCGTATATCTACTTCGGAGCCCGGTATAGTATGGCGCACCATACCCTTCTTTGTATTGATCTGGCTACTGAGTATGTTTCTGAACGGAGCATACGATAAACCTTTCAGTCTGTTCAAAGCAGGCCGGGGCATGCTTTTGGGCACCCTCCTCGTACTCGCAGGATATGGTTTGCTTCCGCCGGAATACCGTTACTCCCGTGGTGTCGTTTTGTTCAGCGGGATGACGGGGGCTATAGTACTTTTGTTCGTTCGCTGGCTACTATCATTACTTCACTGGATTAAACTAGTGCCTCGCGGCAAGGTCGACTATAAAGCGGTAATTGTAGGCGATGCCGAAGATTTCCGCGAAACATCTGCATTGTTAAATCATACTCATTACAACCTGGAAATTGCAGGAAGAGTAGCTGCAACAGCGCCCTCTGCAGCGCAAACCCTGGGACAGGTAAAAGATCTTGCCCCAATACAGCAGACTTACAGGATAAATGAAATTATTTTCAACACGTCCTCTCTTTCGTACAGCGCGATCATGGAAAGCATGGAACGCTGCGCCCCAAAACCTTTCTACAAAATACACCTGGCACGAACCAATGTCCTGATAGGCAGCAATAATCTCAGGCATCATGCAGAAGAATTTTCACTTAATAAACGATATTTTATTGCCACCGCAGAATCAAAGCGCAACAAACGTATAATAGACCTTTCCTGTGCTCTCGTCTTCCTGCTCCTTTACCCCTTCTGTATCTGGCGTGTGTACAACAGACGCCATTTTATAACCAACATTTACCAGGTACTTAT
>JBEBWN010000454.1:0-3217 GCA_040392235.1 Taibaiella helva
TAATTTTCAACTACTTGCAGATGATGTTTTAGAGCTATTATATTGCTACGGTTACATTCTCGCTTCAAGGTACCGCTCTGGTACCGCCCTCTCCCTTGTCATTGCAAAGAACTTAATGAACTTAATGTTACGTTATTTGTGCCTCATCGGGACAGAGATAGTGTTCAACCGGTTGTTGCCGGTTGTTGTGGACTTCCGAGGCTGTTGTTAAGTTACCTTATGGAAAGCGCGCATAAAAAAAGGGCTGAATGGTGAAAGTCGCCATAACAGCCCTGAATTCTTTTGTGTTGATTGTTTGTGTTTGTTGTTGGTTTGTCCGCTTATCCCAGGTAGGATTTTAGAAGTTTGCACCGCTGTGTCGTACGGAGCTTGGTGATTGCTTTGTCTTTTATCTGGCGTACCCGTTCGCGGGTCAGCCCAAAGCGTTCGCCAATGTCTTCAAGGGATACGGGATTTTCTGTGTTGATGCCAAAATACAGCATCAGTACGTCGCGCTGACGGTCTGTGAGGGTGTTTAAAGAGCGGGCAATTTCGAGTCTTAAAGAATCACTGTGTTCGATCTGACGATCGGCTTTTAGTGCATTGGCGTTTTCCAGTACATCCAGCAAGGTATTATCTTCGCCATCAATAAAGGGAGCATCCATACTAATATGGCGTGCCGCGACACCCAATGTTGTTTCCACTTCTTCCAGTCCTATTTCCAGTAGCGAGGCCAGTTCTTCCGATGAGGGCTCCCGTTCGAATTCCTGCTCCAGCTGCGAATAGGCCTTACTGATCTTATTGGTCAACCCTACCTTGTTCAAGGGAAGGCGCACAATACGACTTTGCTCTGCCAGAGCCTGCAGTATAGACTGACGGATCCACCATACGGCATAGGAAATGAATTTAAAACCCCGTGTTTCATCAAACCTTTGCGCGGCTTTAATCAGTCCCAGATTGCCTTCGTTGATCAGGTCACTTAATGATAAACCCTGGTTTTGGTACTGTTTGGCTACGGAAACCACAAAGCGTAAATTCGCATTGGTCAATTTCTCCAGAGCCTTTTGATCACCTTGCTTAATTCTAATCGCTAATTGCACTTCCTCCTCTGGAGTAATGAGATCCACCTTACCAATTTCCTGGAGGTACTTTTCCAACGACTGGCTTTCCCTGTTTGTAATGGATTTCGTAATTTTCAATTGACGCATGGACATGACGGTGTGTAAATTTTTTGGTTACAAATGAAGTACGTTTAAGTATTAACAATCAGGCAACATTAAACAAATGTAGTGATTACGAACTAGTAAGCCAAAAAAAATTAAACAAATCTTAACAGGCCCTCAGTAAGGGTTTGCTGCGAATTTGAGCAAAACAAAAAATAATTCTTTCGAAAAGCTTTGAAAATTGTCCTGTTTTTCTATTATTGCATGGTAATGATGCCATAACAGCGTTTTAAAGACAATCCCATTTTTTTATTATGAAGAGTAAGAAGTCAATGTTTACGGTAGAATTTCCGGTTAGATGTTCTCCGGCGATATTATATGAATTCCTATCAACTCCGAACGGCCTTCAGGAATGGTTTGCCGACAAAGTGGACCAAAAAGAAGATACTTTCTTTTTTAGTTGGAACGATTCGACCGACGAAGCGGACCGCCTGGCTTTCGAAGAAAATGAATATGTGCGGTATCGTTGGGATTACTACGATGATGAGGAGTTTTTCGAATTCCGGATTGCCCAGAGCCCTGTTACTAACGAGACCATTTTGCAGATCACTGATTTTGCTGACAAACACGATATTAAAGATCAGCAGCAGCTGTGGAATACCCAGGTCAACGATCTGAAGCACAGGATAGGGAGCTAACCTGCATCATTACCTGCCTTCGTGAAACTAAGCAGGCAAAATAATGTACTTTAAATAAGCGTATCCGACAGATACGCTTTATTTTTGCACGAACCGGAAGAAAATACACTCCTGGAATGGGGGTAACTGATCGTTATATTGTCTGTTTCATAAGCTAATATTACTTTCTGTACCGGATATTTTCTGAAGAGCTGCTATAATTTGTTATATAGAACCATGCCATTTCGTATAAAAAAACTGGATTACCTCATCTTGCGTAGCTTTATGGGGCCCTTTTTTGTCACCTTTTTCGTGGTTCTGTTTGCCTTTACAATGCAGTTTTATTGGCTGTATATGGACGAGCTCATCGGCAAAGGTTTTGGGGTGCTCGTTACCGTACAGCTCATGTTGTTGATGTCTGCAACCTTATTTCCGATAGCCTTACCCCTGGGTATCCTCCTGGCGGCTATTATGACCTTCGGCAGCCTGGGCGAAAACTTCGAGCTCGTCGCGATCAAGTCTTCAGGCATATCCCTGTATCGCTTTATGCGACCACTAATTGTTTTTATAGCCTGCGTATCCATTCTTGCCTTTTACTTTAACAACTATGTTATTCCCGTAACAAATCTTAAATCTTATTCCCTGCTGTATGATATGCGCAACCAAAGGCCGGCGATGAATATTAAAGAGGGAACTTTTAATAAAGAGATTGACGGTTATTCAATCAGGGTGGGCAGGAAAGATAAGGATGGTCAAACTATACATGATATTCTTATTTATGATCATACTTCGGGCAGGGGCAACGATAAGATCATCCTGGCCCGGAATGGTAAAATGTACCCTTCAGCCGATAAACGCTATCTCATATTTGAGTTGCGCGACGGTTGGCGGTATGAAGAAGATAATGCCAAGGGTACCCACGACCAGACGCGGGTCCATTTCGGTAAATGGTATAAAGTATTTGATCTTTCCAAATTTGCCTTTAGCCGGACTAAGGAAGACCTTTTTAAGGGCAACCAGGAAATGATGAACGTGGCGCAACTGAACTATAATATCGATAGCCTTTATAAAAAACTACATCTGGCTATTCGTGATATCGACCGTTATATGAACCCTTACTTTTCTATCTATCAGAAAAGGGCCCAGGATAGCATTTTATATACAAAGATCGAAGCGAATAAAGGGGTAGCTTTCCCCTACAAAAATTCTTTCTTCGATTTGGTGGCCGATTCTTCCCAACAGGAGGTGGCCCGTGTTACTGAATCTAACCTGCGTAACCTGCACCGGCTGATCAATATTGTATCCAACGATGCCAAGATCCGTAATGAAAATATTGTCAAGTTCGAGATCGCCTGGCACAAAAAGTATACCCTGTCCTTTGCTTGTATGCTTTTATTC
>JBEBWN010000455.1:0-3204 GCA_040392235.1 Taibaiella helva
CGTTGCCATAGCGAAGTCCGGTATAAACTTCTGGAATTAAATGTAAGGGGCGAGGCCTTAGAGCGAATCATGGCAGCCCTGATTGAAGAAGACTTCCTGAACGAAGAACGCTATGCCCGGGCTTATGCCGGTGGAAAGTTCAGGATAAAACACTGGGGCAGGAAGAAAATTACACAGGAATTGAAACAAAAACAGGTATCAGATTATTGTATCCGAAAAGGTCTTACCGAAATTGAGGAGCAGGAATACCTTAGGGCGATCAACCGGTTAATAGAGAAAAAAAGCGCAGAACTGAAGACGAAGGAACCCGACTGGATACGAAAGCAAAAAATATACCGTTATTTATTACAAAAAGGATATGAACCGGAGCTGATAGGCCCCGCCCTGGATCATTAAAATAAAGCTGATGCCCGGTAGCCCCATTAAACGATTAAATTCGATATTTTTACCGGGGACCCCATTTATAGACGTCTTGGAAAAGCATACACTATGGTAAAACAAGTAACCGAGGGCATTTGCATCACCGTTGAAACATTCTATCAACCGGAGCAAAGTAATCCCTACAACGCCGACTACCTGTTTGCATACCGCATAACAATAGAAAATTTTTCAGCTGTGCCCGTTAAATTGCTGCGTCGGCACTGGTATATTCAGGACTCGAATGGACATCAGCGCCAGGTGGAAGGCGAAGGCGTGGTAGGTATGCAACCGATATTGGAACCGGGTGAAAGTTATCAATACGTTTCTGCCGCCAGTTTACGTAGCGACATGGGCAAAATGTATGGTAATTACAAAATGGAGAATTTATATAACAAGAAACTATTCTCAGTAGCAATTCCGGAATTCGAGTTGATTGCCCCCTTTAAAATGAATTAATTGCGATCCATGTCTCATTCCTTGTCTTATAAACCCAGCCTTTTCGAAGAGTAATATTTTTATTTTCAAAAAGATTATATTTACTAGATACCGAAAAGATATTAAATAAATATCTTTATGAAACCCCATCTACTGAAACAAGAGCAAGTTGCAAAGCTTCCATTTCTATCCCCCCTGGTCTGTCTGGTCGCCGGCATATGGGCACAGCCTTTTTTCGCTTTAAATAGCCTGCAGTGGACCGCTATTTTCTGTATTTGCTTTCTTGTTTTTCTAATAGCGCATGTAATCAGATCAGGCAAAGAATTTTATAAGCCTTTAAGAAACATTAGCTACTGGTGTTGTTTTATTATGCTGGGAGCAACTGCAAGTTATCTTAACGATATCAGAAATCACAATTCCTGGTACGGGCACAATATCACTTCAAGCAAGGCCTTTGCAATCGAAATTGTCGGCGAACCCCAACAAAAACCACGCACTACCTTATTGCCGGTCCGGGTAAAGCAAAGAGAAGAAAAAGGTCGTTGGAAAACGGCAAAAGGGGAATTACTACTATATATCTATTCGGGTCAGGATAACCGAACCTATCACAAAGGGCAGTCCTTTATTATACCCAACAGGCTGCAAGCCATCGTAGATCGTGGCAACCCATATGAATTTTCGTATTCGGCCCATTGCGCCCGGCAGCAACTTTATTACCAGGCTTTCCTGCATGGTGCCGATCTCGTCGCATACAAAACCATCAGAACGCACACATTCGGACTTGACCGCATCAGGAGTTTATTAATGCAAAGCATCGAACACAATGTGAAAGATACTACTACCCGTTCTATGATCGAAGCAACCTTGCTGAATGAAAGATCTTCTCTAAACGATGAATTATGGCAGGCTTATTCTATAACAGGCATTGTGCACATCATTGCCATCAGCGGCATGCATGTGGCTCTTCTCTTTTCCATCATCCTGTTCCTGTTATATTGGATCCGCAACAAAAAGCATAATTGGATAAAATATATCCTGGCGCTTCCTGTTGTCTGGCTCTATATTGCCATCACCGGTTATCCACCATCGGCGGTGCGGGCAGCTGTCCTGTTTTCACTACTGGCATTGGGCTTGTCCATTAACAGGAAAGGACAGCCTGTCAATACCTGGGCAGCGACAGCTTTTCTTCTGCTGGCTTATAATCCGGCCTGGCTGTTTGATGTTGGCGTCCAATTGTCCTTCGTGTCCGTATTATCTATATTGCTTTTTTATAAGCCTATACGCCAATGTATTCAACCAGGAAATATTGTTCTGCTACAGCTTTGGAATACTATTTCCGTTTGCATAGCGGCGCAGATCCTGGTTTTCCCACTTGTTCTATATTACTTCCACCAGTTTCCGCTCCTCGGTATTATTGCCAATATTCCGGCTGCCTTATATAGTTTCCTGCTCATGACAGGTTCCATAATGCTCTTTTTCTTAGATGCCCTGGGTATACGCTGTCAATGGTTAGGTAGCGGACTCAGCGCCGTCACCACAGCCTTTCATTATATAATAGTGCAGCTATCCCACTACACGCCTGAAAATATGAGGCAGTTGTACATCGGGAAGAAGGAGCTATATATGCTCTTAGGCGCCATAGCTGGCTTCTCCCTATTTTTTTTCAAGCTACAGGTTCGCTATATGTATGGCGGCTTAACAAGTCTTATTCTCTTATGTGGGCTGTTGATTTATAAGGATGTGTTGAGCCTCCGGCAAAATAAAATAATTGTATACAACGCCACCGGAAGCTCCCTGATCGACTTATTCAGGGGCAAAAGTATCAGGAGTCTTAGCCAGGAGGTACCCAAAGCCAAAGATCACCGTTACTATTTACTCCCTTCACGCCTTGGGCATAGGGCCATTACTTCAGGGCTGAATCAAACCCATGCTCCGCTATGGAAAATTGCAGGAAAAAGGATTCTGATCCTGGACACACTGTTAACAGGCACAGCCCAAAGCTTCCCTGTACACTATTTAGTCGTCCATAAGGACTGTAAATTCCGCCCTAAGTTATGGAAAAGTGTTTTCCGCCCGGTGTTGGTTATAATTGATGGTAGTGTACCTAAGAAACAGGCATTGCGTTGGCAGACAGAACTGGAGCAGGCACATTTAAGGGTACATTGGGTAGGTGAAAGAGGTGCCTGGTGCTATCCTGCAGAAGACAGCAGAATGACATTTTTCAGCGTTAACAATTAGCACCGGGTTAAGTAGGCCTTGCTGAATAACTTATATCCAATGAATTTCAACATAACAACTGTAGAAATTCTCCAATTTAATGCAGGGCAAAAACATCGCAAAGCCAGTAAA
>JBEBWN010000456.1:0-3187 GCA_040392235.1 Taibaiella helva
GCTTTCGTAAATATTACCGGTTTTTCCCTTCATAGCTAATATATCGCGGGTTTCAATCAGCGGATTCAAAGAAGAGATCAGTTTTTTATTTGTGCTCATTGCGTAATTGTTTTATAAAGTTCTGTGCTGATACATAATATTTCTCAGCTTCTTTTAAATAAGGAGAAGCAGGCATTTCGCTAAGCAGGTCATTATAGGCATTAACCGCTTCTGCATAACGCTCTTCCTGTTTCGATTTCAGGCTGGATTTAGCATACAGATAAAATGATTTTATAACCATTAACTGGTAGTAATCCAACTGCTTTGACTCCGGATAACTTTGTATCAGCGATTTATAGGCAACGGAAGAGGCCTTATATTGACTGATATTATAGTATAATTTTGCGGCATTTGCATCTTTATTTTCGATCTTCTGCCGGCAAATGTCAATATTGTTACTGGCTTCCGTAAGATTTTTCGAGTCGGGATGGGTGTTAATATAACTTTGTAACGCCTCCATGGCCTTGTAAGTACTGGTCTGGTCTAATGATGCCCGGTTAGACATCTTAAACAGGCAGGTAGCGTACATAAACTCGCATTCATCGGCACGTGGGCTTTTCGGGAAAAAATCGATGAAATTCTTAAATTGATAAGAAGCGCTTAAATAGTCCTCCTGGTTATAAAAAGAATAACAATAGCGGTAAAACAGCTCTTCGTAATTTTTTGTACCCCTGAAAGCGGGCATAAGCATCTCGTACAATTCTGCCGCCTTATACCACTTTTTTTGATCGTAGTACTCGTTTGCCTTAGCAAACTTATAGTTTACATCTTTGCTTCTCAACACTTTATCATGTGTACTTTTACATGAAGCGAAAAGAAATATTATTAAAACCGCAATAGGAAAGACGGATATTCTCCTCATAAGGACTGCAAAAGTAATCTTTTTTATTATTAATACCGAGCAACCTGTAAACGCAACAGAACTCCCTATTATTATACAAACTATCAATAAATATATAATTAAGAAAAGGCAGGCAAGGGGAAGTGTAAGTATCCTCTACAATAATGGCAAATAAGGATAGTAATGGCTGCAAAAAGCAAAGCTTATCATCATCTTTATTACCACAACTCATTTTATGGACCCACACAAATTTTATTGGATTATTATGAAAAATATTGCACCTTTGCTGCCGCTTATGCGGCGGTGGCGAAACTGGTAGACGCACTACTTTGAGGTGGTAGCGCTCGTTAAGGGCGTGGGAGTTCGAATCTCCTCTGCCGCACACAGATGGACAAATTCAGGATAATACCGGGTTTGTCCATTTTTTATTCGATAGAGGGAGATCGGGCATACAGAGTCCCTCGGTGGCACCTGACGCACACCTTTGCAACCAGCCCTTTTTCTTTCTCTCAGGAGAAAAAAGTAACTTTCGCTTCGATAATACCCGGCTTTCCATCAGTGTTGCCATAATACCGACAATATATGCTCAGTGTAGAAAAGATCACATACTATCTTAACCACTTTAAAGATCTGCAGTTGGCAGACCTTCAGTTATTGTTCGACCTGGCCAGGAGCAAACAGCTCAAAGCCGGGCATATCTATATTGACTGCGGAAGCCCTTCTAAACGCCTTGCTTATATAAAAAAAGGCCTGATCCGCGCCTATCAGTTAAACGAAAAAGGAGAAGATATTACTGTTTTATTACGCTGGGAAGATCAATTCTTTTCTAATATGGACACTGTTTTCTGGCAACGGCCGTCCCGTTTCGTATACGAGGCGCTGGAAGACACGGAACTACTGGAAACAGATTATGATCAGTTCATGAGTTTTATTGATGCCCATCCCAGGTTTGCCGCGGCAAAGACTTTTTTCCTGCAAAATATGCTGGCAGAATCATTTGAGCGGGTAGAACGCTTTATTCTCATGAGCCCGGAACAACGGTATCTGCATTTGCTGGCGGAAAAAAACAACCTCGCTCAACGGGTACCGTCAAAATACCTCGCTACCTTGCTGGGTATTACCCCTGTGTCACTCAGTCGTATAAAAAGAAGGATTACCCAAAAACATTAGGGCCGAGCTAATAATTACAAGCCCCCGTATCCAGCCGGCTATTTATTATCTTTTGTATATTTCTGCATTTCCGGGCCATCCTAATTTTGGGAAAAAACTTATGCCGGAAATACTGAAATTTATTGCCTACCTGTTTACCATATCGCTCATCAGGTATTTCCTGATTGCCGGATTCGCTTTTTTGCTAGTATACAAGTTATTCGCACGAAGATTAAGTAAAAATAAAATACAGCAGAAAAAGGCTCGAAGGAAAGATTTACGGAGGGAAATACTGCATTCTCTGCAGTCAAACCTGATTATGGTACTTTTAACTACACCTTTTCTGCTTCCCCCCTTGCGCCAGTACACACAAATGTACACCCATATCGGAAGCCTGGGGGTCGTTTACCTGGCCAGCAGTGTGCTATTCGCGCTGATTATCCACGATACCTACTTCTATTGGATGCATCGTTTATTGCACCACCCCACTCTTTTTAAACATGCTCATCTGTTACACCACAAATCGACCAATCCTTCGCCCTGGACCTCATACGCCTTCCACGGGTTTGAAGCAGTTGCAGAGGGTCTCATCCTTCCCCTGCTTTTGTTCATATTGCCGATGCACCCCATTGCCATCAGCCTTTTTATTGTAGCCGGCTTTATCATTAACGTATACGGACACCTGGGCTATGAAATAATGCCCTTATCTTTCCGCAGGAGTTTTCTGTTCGAGATCTTGAATACCTCTGTTCATCATAACCTGCACCATAGTAAATTCAAGGGGAATTATGGTTTGTACTTCCGGGTATGGGACAGGTTAATGAAAACAGAACATCCCGATTATGTATCCAACTACGACCGCGTTCAGGCACAGCGCAACAAGCCATCTTCTTCCATCCGGGATATAGAGGTTGTAAACCCGGGTGATCCAGCAACGGCGCAAGACGTAGCCAGTACATATTCCCGCTGATTATGCCAACAATAGCGCAATATATCACGCGCTGCTCCTCAATAAAGGTAAATCCGGCATAGTTATTATGTCGGCAGGTTAAGCGGTGCAATGGACAATAAAAACTAAAGACAGTACGTAGGGCTTGCTGATTAACTTATATCCAGTTGAATTTCAACATAATAACTGTATAAATTCTCCAATTTAAT
>JBEBWN010000457.1:0-3168 GCA_040392235.1 Taibaiella helva
TTGCACCTTCCTCAGGATTGGTGCTTTGTTTAATTGAGAGTGGACACACGCGAGGACGCGTGCGCCAGCATGTATTTTTTACGCGTAAGGACACTATCCTTCGCCCCCCTGTCCTTATGAAACATACCCTACAGATCGGTAATGAATTGCTTCGAGCCCCGCAATAGACGGATGCGCAGGTAGATATTCCATCTCAATCCGCTCACAATACGTGTCGGCAAAAGGCTTACCTTAACAACATTGCCCCGTGCGCCAGCAATATGTTTTGTTTTTAAGCTTAAAACAAATCAGGTATTCACCAAACACTAATATTGCGTAATTTTGCACGCGTTTCCCTCATTGTGTTTTTTGTACATTCCTGCCCCAATCCGGCCGGAATTATTACAGTTGCAAAGATGGGGACTAAATATCATAAAAAATAAATTCAAAACAGAATGCAAACAACACTTAGTGAGCAGGAGATTGTACGCCGGGAAAAACTAGCCCGCCTCCAGGAAGCAGGAGTGGATCCGTATCCGGCGCCACTGTATCCTGTATCCCACTATTCTTCAGATATTAAAACATCTTTTACCGAGGAAAACAAAGAATCCTACAGCCAGGTATGTGTTGCCGGACGCATTGTTAGTATTAATGATAAAGGAAAGGTCTTTTTCATTAAGATCCAGGACAGTAAGGGCGTATTGCAATTATATGTAAAAAGGGATGAGCTTTGCCCCGGAGAAGATAAATCATTCTGGGATACTGTGGTAAAACACGGGTTGGACCTCGGCGATATTATCGGGGCCACGGGCTTTGTGTTTATTACAAAAACAGGCGAAACTTCACTCCATGCGCAAAGCCTGACCTTGCTTTCCAAATCACTAAAACCCTTACCGGTTGTGAAGAGGGATGAACAAGGCAATGTGTTTGACGCCGTTAGCGACCCGGAGTTCCGTTATCGCCAGCGTTATGCAGACCTGATCATTAACCCCGATGTTAAAGATACATTCGTGCGGATCACGAAAATGAAGAATGCTATCCGCGACTACCTCAACGAACAGGGCGCTATAGAAGTAGACACCCCTGTTCTGCAAAGCATACCCGGTGGTGCAGCGGCCCGACCCTTTATTACGCACCACAATGCCTTGGATATGCCATTATACATGCGCATTGCCAATGAATTGTACCTGAAAAGGCTTATAGTGGGTGGCTTCGACTGGGTATACGAATTCAGCCGGAACTTCCGCAATGAAGGTATGGACCGTACGCATAACCCGGAATTTACGATACTGGAGTTTTATGTGGCCTATAAAGACTATTTCTGGATGATGGAAACTACTGAGCAAATGCTGGAGCGTACTGCTCTGGCTACAAATGGTAGCACTACCACAACAGTTAATGGTGTGACTATAGACTTCAAAGCTCCCTACCCCCGTGTATCTATATACGATGCCATCAAAGAGCATACCGGCATTGATATTAGCGAGATGGACGAAGAAGGTATTCGCAACGTATGCCAGCAATTGCATATTGCGGTAGATAAAAGCATGGGCAGGGGTAAACTGATCGACGAACTGTTCGGTGAAAAATGCGAGGGCAAATATATCCAGCCTACGTTCATCATCGATTATCCTGTCGAAATGAGTCCGCTCACCAAAAAGCACAGGAGCAAAGAGGGATTGGTAGAGCGCTTTGAGCTCATGGTGAATGGTAAGGAATTGGCTAATGCGTACACAGAGTTGAATGATCCTATTGATCAACGCGCCCGTTTCGAAGACCAGATTAAACTAATGGAAAGAGGCGATGACGAAGCCATGTTTATTGATCATGACTTCCTTCGTGCCCTCGAATACGGTATGCCGCCCACTTCTGGAATCGGTATCGGTATTGAACGGCTGGCTATGTTGCTCACCGGCTCCGTATCCATACAGGATGTATTGTTTTTCCCGCAAATGCGGCCGGAAAAATTGACTTCTTAAGCAATCGATATATCAGGACAAAAGGCAAAAAATTACAGCTAAAAAACCAAACAGGTTAGCCTATTCCTGGAAAACCCCGGTAGCCCATACAGTTACCGGGGTTTTTATTTCCCTTCCGGAAGGTACAAACCTTATCGGCCTCTATGCCAAAAAAACTATTTTTACAGCTTTATTGCTTTTTATATGACCAGATTCCGCTGTATCCCCTTTATATTTCTATACGCTGTATGCCTACAGTTGCTGGCTCCTGCAGGACATGCCCGGCAGTACCAGCTCAAAGGATTCATGGGCGTACAGGGTGGAGAGTCCTTTACTTATAAACTGGAACTGCACGATTCCACAGATCAAATACTCAGTGGCTATGCCTACACGTACCTGCAGGAAAAGAACGACGTTAAAGCGGCTGTAATAGTCTATATCGATCGTGATCAAAAAAGGCTTTCCCTCAAAGAAACCCAAATCCTGCACAACAACCATTTCAGTAGCAAGGCACTGATCTGCCTGGTGGAAGCGGAACTCCTTTACAAAGCGACGGAAAAGGTACTAAACGGCGCACTTAAAACCCATACCTCCGGCAATGATGCCACCTGCAGCCCCGGAAGTATTTCCTTTTTAAATGCAGCAGAGATCGGGTCTTTATTCAATCCCGTAGTGGCTGCCGACGAACCACAAGAAACGCAGCAAGTAAGCAGCCGCCCCAACAGGCGTATCGTAGTCGATTCTACCTTACCGGTTCCGGCAACCCCTGAACCAGCACGGGCCGCAGCCAGTACGCCACGTATCACAGAAGGAAAAGACCATACGTATACCTGGCATGCCCAGGAGGTGATCCTGGAAATATGGGACGAAAATACCGTAGACAACGACCGTATCTCTATACTATATAATGGCGAAACGGTGTTGGACAATTATTCGCTGGTAAAGGATAAAAAGAAACTCGTGCTAGCCCTGGGAGGCAATGATCTGAATATTATTGCCATAAAAGCTAATAACGAAGGCTACGATCCCCCCAATACCGCAACGCTGTTACTGACTGATGGAATAACCCAGCATAAAATCGTTGCCCATAATATCGCAGGCAAAACGGCTCTTATTAAGATCAGGAAAGCTAAATAGGGCTTGTTGACAAACTGACATCCAATTGAATTTCAACATAATAACTGTAGAAATTCTCCAATATAATGCAGGGCAAAAACATCGCAAAGCCAGT
>JBEBWN010000458.1:0-3152 GCA_040392235.1 Taibaiella helva
TGTATAAGGTTGTATCGGTGGCTTTCCGCAGTTTTAAAATTGATGAATAATTTTTCTGCGATCTCTTTTGTGGTGTATTCTTCTGCAATTAATTTCAGTATTTCTTTTTCTCTTTTAGAAAGGATGGGTATTACCTCTTGTTTGTGCCCTAGATTGCTCTTATATTTAATCGTATTTTGTAACAGTTGGTTCTTTATGGCAGGCTCAATGTATTCTTCATTATTGTGCACGGCTTCGATGGCATTTACCAAAGCAGCGGGTTGAGCGTCCTTAAGAGCATATCCCCTGCAACCTTTACGCATCATAGTACTCATCATGGCCGGCGTGTCTATACTGGTTAACACCAATATTTTCAAATCGGGAAATAAATTCAGCAATTCGGGAACCAGTTCTTTTCCCGATTTTTCAGGCATCAGTAAATCCATCAACAATACATCCGGTAGCCGCCGGTATAACTGCTCCATCAAACTATCGATACGGGTAAAAGTATGGCTCACTTCAATTTGGGTATGGGGTTTAAGTAAGGTTACCAAACCCGCAAGTAAAAATTCATGGTCGTCAATAATATTTATATTTATCTTGCTCATGTGTAAAATTTGTTACGGCAAGTGCTTAACTTTTTAGATTATAGTACTATACCTTGTTTTTTTGCTGTTTATGTTGTCGTCCCGATTGGTATTTCTATATGCACTTCTGTGCCCTCTAGTGGTACAGAGCGCAAATCCATTTCGGCATGCAGCACCTTTAATCGAGACCGAATGCTTCGAATACCCATGCCATTTTCTGCCTTTTTTAAATCTTTAATGCCTTTGCCGTTATCTTCTACGGTAAGCGTTAGTTCCTGTTCCCGGCCATTAATCTGTACCAGCACATCTGTTGCCTGTGCATGTTTCACTACATTTTGAATCAGTTCCTGGAGTATACGGTAAATACTGGTTTCCATATCGATGCCCAGGTTGGGTAGCTGGCCAAAAAATTGAAATTGAATACTGATAGGGGTTGTTCTACTGATACCGTTACAGAAATAGTCGATGGCGTAGAGTAAACCTTCAGTGAGTAGGGCATCAGGCATAAGGTTGTGTGCTGTTTGCCTGATTTTAATGCCGGTTTTATCCAGTTGCTGTTCTACCCTGCTAAAACTGGTGGTAGCCCGTAGCATGGGAAACTCGTCAGGCAGGGCGGCCAGGTTAATCTTGGCCAATGAAAACTCCACCATAACATCATCATGCAACTGTCGGCCGATGCGGGCACGCTCTTTTTCCTCGCCGTCCAAAACGGCGCTCAATTGACTGATCTGTTGTTGCTGCTTTTCTGCTTTCTCTTTGTGCAGGCGAATCCGTTGTCGTTGGTATAAAACGATAAAGGCAAAGCTTAAGATCAGCGTGGCAGAGACAGTAGAAACAATCCAAAGATTTTTCCGGTCTAGACGCTGTCTTAAACTGAGTAGTTCTAATTTCTTACCGGCTATGTCTTTATCTTTTTCTGCCATGCGATACTTGGCTTCTATTTCGTAGGCCACCTTGTCTTTCTCTATGCTGGCTATGCTGTCCGATAGAAAACTGGCTTGTGTCCGATGGTAATAAGCTTTAGGAAAATTGTTCAGCGCGTCGTATACACTGGCCAGGGCAGAATGCAATGTTTTTAGTTCGCCTTTTCGCATTGGTTTTCCGGTAGTGTGCTGGGTCAGCGTCAGGGCCGTTTCTAAATTCCTCTGTGCATTCAGATAATCCCCTTTGAGCAAATAAGCCTGGCCTAGTCCTGCTTGGTAGCTTAGCCCTTCTGGTTGCTCCTTGCTTACCGCTACTGCTTTTTTGTAAGAGGCTATGGCCAAATCTATTTTTCCGGAATTTCGATACAAGTCGGCAGCAATGCAGTATCTTAAACCGAGTTGTAGTGCGTCTTCTGGAATCTTGAGCATGTCTATAAGCTCCAGCCGGCGATGTGCCGAATCGTATTGCTGTAGCCCAATAAAGCTTGTGGCCATATTTTGGTAGGTCGTAACGAGGAATTCATTTTTACCTTTAGAAATGGCGATCTGTTCGGCCTGTTGTTCATAATAAAGTGCTTTTTTGTATTGCCCCAGTACGTTGAGCGATGCAGCCAGGTTATTGTGGGTATTGATAACCTCCCGCGTATTGGGGCAATTATGCATATTGGCATAATAAAGTGCCTTTTCGTAATGATATACCGTACTGTCCGGCTGGTCTAAATAGTAGAACGTAACGCCCATATTGTTATGCCAGGAACCTTTCCAATGCAATAGCTCGTCTAGTTTCTTATGGGTTATTTTTACCAGCGGTATACTACTTTTTCGGTAATAGGTCTGTGCTTGCCGATAGTCTCTCTTGTACATAGCATATATAGATCCTATTTTGAAAAGGGCATCGGCCATACCGTAAGTATAATTGGCGGCGGCACAATATCTATATTGTTGCTCAAGAAGCAAAATAGCACTGTCTGGATTTAGAGCGGCCGATAGGTAGGCATCATTGATGGCCTGGTCAGAATCATAAGTATTGATGTTGCGCATATTGGCCAGGTACGATACATGCTCTTGTTGTGGATAGCTGTATTCCGGCCAGAAAAACAATGCCAATATCGGGAACACGCTCCAGGTGGTATGAAGCAAATTGTTCCGGATTACCTCCTTAGCGCTCGTCTTGATTTTGAATATTGTCATATGCTCCTTTGCTGCAACGCTTAGATTGTTATGCTATTATGCGGGGCAACGTTATGCCTGCAAAGTTCGAACAATTGCTCAGCTAAATTCGTGTTTTTTCCTCAGGGTTTTCACTGAATTCTTCGAAAATCAGTTAATTCATATATGGAGTTCTCAAGGTGCCCGCTTAATATTGTATTCCATTATTTGATTTAACAATTAATATTCAATCTACAAATTGACGGCTATGCAACGAAAAAATTTACATTTACTCTTTTATAGCTTAAGCGTACTGCTAGCGTGTACTACGCAGGTTACTTTGTTTGCCCAAAGGGTGACCTTTGAGAGGCAAGCTAATTATTTGAATGCAAATAAGGTTTGGCCACTATTTAATAACGTAAGTCTCGATTTGAGTAAAGGTTGGCCACCTACTTTCGATAGTAACCAACTTAGAGGTGGCGAAGGTTCTGCCGGTGCCAGCAACCCAAACACC
>JBEBWN010000459.1:0-3148 GCA_040392235.1 Taibaiella helva
TGCTCCATAGCCGGTTACCGGAAGCATCAAATTTTGCCAGGAAGGCATCGTATACGCCGTTGAAAACCGTTTGCTGGCTATTAGCCGTAGCAATGCCGGATGTACTTTTAGTGATGCCGGCGATATATACATTATTGTAATAGTCCGTCACAACGCCAAAGGCACGCTCCTCATCCGGCCCGCCAAAATAAGTGCTCCACAGGCGCTTCCCTGAAGGATCGAATTTTACTAAAAATGCATCGAATTTTCCCCCGCCCTGTACCATTTGATAACTGCCCTTTGTAGCTATTGCGGAGTCGCTCTGTGAGTGCCCTGTAAGATAAACATTACCCAGCTCATCGCAGGTAAGCCCAGCGCCTAAACTACCATTTTCATACCCATTTCCTCCATAATAAGTTGCCCATTGCCGTTCCCCCCGGCTGTTAAATTTTACCAGGTAAACGTCTGCACTACCGCCTCCGTAAAGAGGCTGGTGACTACCGGCGCTGGCTAACCCCGCCTCGCTCGACGTTCCGGCCGACATGTAAATGTTACTGCCATCAGTAGCCAGCGACGGGTCCATCTCGATACCACCTCCGCCATAATACGTTGCCCATTGACGCTTACCCGTACTATCAAATTTTACAAGAAAATTATCGCTACGGTTGACGGCAAAGATTCGCTCCTGGAAACTGCCCGGCGTAGCTATATTGGAATCGCTGAGCGTTATAGCCGCCATATATATATTCCCAAATGTATCGGCCACTAAGCCGGCGGCCTGGCCATCCGTCTTGCTGCCGCCGTAATAGCTTGCCCATAAACAGAATCCCTCAGGGCTGAACTTCGCAATAAAGGCATCACTCCCTCCGGCCATACTTACCTGGTAAGCCCCGGCTGTAGCCACATTGGTAACACTAGCCGTTTGACCCGAAAAATAAACGTCGCTACTTTTAACACTGGAAGTGGCGCCACTGGCATAATCCATAAAGGAATACGCCCCAAAATAACTACCCCATACTAATGTCGGGTCTATGGTCAGTATACCTTCGTGTGGGGCCGTTTGAAAGCGCAGAACATCCCGGTCAAGCACAAAGCCCGAAGCCACCTCTTTTCCGTCGGACTGGAAGCTATAGGGCGCTTGCTCAACAACCTCACCAAAGGGCGTTACAGCCCGCAGAGCGCCGCTCTCTTCCAGCACTAATGATGTTGCACCGCTGTATTGCAACCGGATATCCGAAACACGGGCTCCCGGATGCACTACAAAATCATATTCCAGCCTACCGCCATCTATATAGAGTACCCAATCTATCCCGGGATAAATATCTTTATAAATCAGCCGTTGGTAGCTGGAAGCCGTGGCGCCCTCAGCACCGCATGAAGGCAAATAGTAACGCTCGTAATAAGGCCGCCTGTTTTCCTTAATCAATACGGCATTCCTATTGGCATCCAGAAGCGTTACATCCATCCGATACATATCATAGGAATAGTCCTCATCTTTAATACGATCTAAAACGGACTTTTTTAACAGGCTTTGGGGGCTTGCAGATCTGGGACTGGCCCATTGGTAATGAAGTCGTCCCCCTCCTACAAACACATTTACGCCGCCCGAAGACAACTTAAAGTCAATGTCGTTACGGCTTTTGCCAAACTGGTCGATTACCTGGCCTTTGTTCTCCAGGAATACAAAAGGGACCGTTTTATGGGTACTGTGACTATACCCTGATTGTGAAAAAACAAAATGGGGCAAGAACAGGGCACAACAAATTAATTGCAGGACCTTTTGTAAAGTTTGATTGCTCATAGAAAAAATGAATAAATAGTTAGTTAAAACACCAAAGCTTAAGAATAGATGATGGGATAAAGAATATAAACGGTATCTTGTATCAGGGAATAGGGAAAAAGGAATAAGGAAAAAAACCAGTGATAAGTTAATCATAGTTTGTCGCCTCGAAAACGCTTAGTTAGTTATGTGTTGTACATGTTGGCTTTTAGGTTTTGCCTTTTTACTTTTAACCTAACAATAGTGAAACACCTCAGCAGTAAATAACAGGCCTGTATATTTTTGCTTCCTGCTGTACTTATAGATCAAAAGTATTATTAAGATTTGAATTTCCACCAAAGGGTTTCCCCTCATTTTTGGAAAATTGCGGAAAAACCCCTATAGCAAATCCCGAAAAATATCGGACTTTCGTTGAATCAATCTTATACCCGGGAAATCAGGTAATGCACCTCCCTAACATCAGCCCGGTAGCATATTGTGCAATAAAGCAACCAGGGATCAGCTTATGTATTGAAACAATTGATATTCCATATGATAGCGAACAGGTATTTGGCCGGATTTATATTGACAATTTGTGTTTGGGGCTTTTATGTCCCAACAAGATGTCAAAATTTACCTTCTGAACTCGCTATCGGTATATACAAGGAGCCGAAAAAATGGGATAAGGAGATTCCGGAACTTCAGCAAATACTTACAGAAGGCAAGAAAATATACAAGGATAAGCCCGACAGCGCCTTAAAACTATTTCAGCAACTTTATGTAAAAAGTGAAGCTTTAAATTTTCCCGATGGTATGGCCAACGCCCTTTTATGGACGGGCGGCATTTATTTGAATAAAAATCGCGCCCGGAAAGCGATGAGCTATTTTAAAAGAGCCTATCCTTTCTGTCAAAAAGCCGTCAATAGAAAAGAGGAAGCATTGCTATTCTGGTACAACAACATGGCTGCGGCATACGCAAGCCTGGGAGAGGAAGACAGCGCCATGCAATACTATTTTAAAGCCCTGAATAACCCCATCATAAGCAAAGGAGGCATTAGCGCCCGCATTACACTTTTTAACAATATTGGTAACAGCTACTATATCTTATCGCAGTACGACCAGGCGATAGCATTCCTGAAAAAAGCCGAAAAGCTGTCGCTACAGACGAACGATACCGACCGGTTGATTACAGCCTGCCATATGCTTTGCCAGGCATATATTGTAACCAATAAAACAGATACGGCAACGGCTTATCTGCAAAAGGCAGAGCCTTATTACAAGTCGAAAGGCGATAAACAGCTATTTCATCATCTGCAGGCATACGTTTACTACCAGGAGAAGAACTATAAAAAGGCCATACCGGAGTTCTCAAACGCGCTCCTGCTCAGCCACGACGACCACCGGCGCAGG
>JBEBWN010000460.1:0-3145 GCA_040392235.1 Taibaiella helva
CCCGGCCTCCGTATCCTGATCCTGAGCAGCACAGAATCTTCTTTTTACATTAAAAGCATGATGCAGTTGGGTTGTATGGGCTATTTGCTCAAGAGCACTACCGACGACCAGATGTTATTGAAAGCGATCGAGACAGCACATACCGGCCAGGTATTCTTGGACCCGGCGCTTAAAGAGAGTATGCTTCTCGACATGTTCAGACCACGGCAACAAGGCAACCCTGCCCAACCGGGGCTGACCCTCCGGGAAAAAGAGATTCTTCAACTGATTGCTGAGGAGTATCGTAACCAGGAAATTGCCGACAAGTTGTTCCTCAGTCTCCGCACCATTGAAGCGCACCGCTATAACCTGCTGCAAAAACTGAATGTAAAAAATACCGTTGGCCTCGTGAAAATGGCTATCCAGATGGGTTTAGTATGAGGGATAGTGTTATGCGCAATAAGTCAAAAATAAAAGGGCAAAACCAAAATTTTTCGATAAAGGTTACTATACTTTTTAGGAAACAACGACAATCCACACTCTTTCCTGCAAATAAGTGCCCCGGCTTAATCAGCCAGGGCGCTTATTTTGTTATCATCCCTTCGGAACAACTTGCAAAGAGTTGGCAAGGTCCTACCTGCTCTTCAGGATCTTTTTAACCAGGACATTATCGTTTCCGCTTAGTTTCACGAAATAAATACCTGCTGGTAACTGTGCCGTAGATAATATCGTCTTCACAGCTGTTATCTTTTCCGAATACAATATACGTCCGTTTACATCTGACAGGACAATCGTCTCCTTACCGGTTATTTTACCTGTATAGACAAGGTGTAAAACGTCCTCTACCGGCACCGGGTATACCTGTAACCCTTTCGCATCAATACCTTGCATGTCGATACCCGTCTTACCGCCCAACACGGCATTTTCAGAAATACCCTCACAACCATTACTATCCACTACCGCCACTTTGTACAAACCGGAATCCCGCGCCATATACTCTGATCCGGTTTCTCCTTCTACAGGGCTATTATTAAAGTACCATTGATATGCGGCAAATTTTTGCGTAGTGGCCAACAGGTTGCCCTTATGATCAATAACGGGAACCGGCCGCGAGTGCATGGTAATATGGGCCTTAATAGAAGTATCGGAACAACTGCCATTCCGGGTTACCACACTATACCCCCCCGCTGCAGCAATATAGAGCATACTATCCAGGGCACCGGTCAGCACCTGGTTATCCCTTAACCAGGTATAAGCACCTACTGCCTCCGTGTACAACAGTACGGAATCGCCTGCACAAAAAGACAATAGGGTATCCGGCAGCAGCCGTGGTTGTGGCACCACTGTGATGGCTACGGATTGGGTATCACTGGAACCGCAGGAAGCACTATTAGCAATAACGCGTAAGATACCGCTATTTCCATCTGGCACAACCGTTATGCTATTACTATTGCTACTACCACTCCAGCCGGAAGGCAATATCCAGGAATAACCGCTCACACCGCTAACCTGCGGCACACTATAGGCAGCAGCCGCGTTTCTGCAAATACTTATTGGGCCGGATATAGCTACAGGCATGCGGGGTGTACAACTGCCCACGATTTGAACATTATCAATCATCACATCAGGAGATGCTCCTGATACCGGCCCCAAACCATTACCTGCCACATAAAAACCTATGGACACTTTGCCAGCGTAACGCGTAAGTGGTATAATAACATGCTTGGTACCATCGGACGACAATGGCGTTTTCGTAGAATCCCATCGTTGCAATACATTGTCCTCCGACCATGTATTGCCGCCATCGGTCGATATAACGACTGCTACGATATCGTCCTTATCTAATACACCGGCTGTAGCCGCACCACTGGTAAAAATACCCAGATCAAACTCCAGTTGCCAGTTACCGGTGCCCAAATCCAAACCTGGGGATAATAGCCAATCATATGAATTGAGGCTGGGCACCATTTTAGCGGCCCCGAAAGTGCCGGAGTTGCGCCAGCCATCGCTGGTCCAGGCACCTATAGTCGTTGTGAATACAACGGGCGCTTCCAACAGCCCCTTTTTAAATTCCCAGCAGGAAATCAGGGGGGCATATTGAGTCCAGGTCGCTCCTGTCTCAAAATCCTGCAGGAAAGGAGGCGCCAAAAAAGAAGCAGGGTTCATTGTAAAGTTAGCCGAAGTTACCTTTTGGCCGCCACAGGTTACCGTAGCCCGGTATTCTGTAGCTGCCGTAATTGTTTCGTTCAGCAGGTCGTAGCGGGTTGCGCCCGCTATAGCGGCAAAAGAGCTCTGACCCGGAGCCTTCTTTTCCCATTGTACTTTCACGCCATTCGCGGCGCTGGCTCCTTTTAACCGTAGATGTGCTGTAAGCATTCCGGGACAAGCCTTAACGGTTTGCAAGCCTATAGTACCCGCCAGCGGCGTACCGCTGCAATCCGGCCCGGGAAAGAAGGTAAAGACGGCATCAGGACGATATGTACCTAAACTGGCATTCGCGGTAGTATAGGCCGCAGCAGAGCCGGTGAAGATGCAAGTGTTTACCGGCATAGTTGAATATTTCCAATAAATATTTCCAGAGGCAGGGTTACCCGTTCCTGCCGTATAAGCCGCATCGAGCAGCACTTCCAATGAGCCGCCGGTATAAGTGTAGTTTGCAGAGAAAGGGATAGGCACCCAAACAGAGTCGGCTGGGAAATTGGTACCCGTTGCAGAGAAAGTCCTTGAGCCTGCAAAAGTAAAGCGGCTGCCGATATAACTGTCTATTGGAAAAGTAGTCGTACTACCTGTCCCATAAGCAATAGTATCGACATTGGAGCGCAGCGATACACGAACATTTACCGAACTGCCATTGATCAGCACCCCGTTAGAGCCTTTTTTCCAGGCCATAGAAGTAATGATGGCACCCGGGAAAATGCCAATCTCCGCCAGGTCACTTTGTGTATACAAATGAATAGCCTTATTCGAAAAAGAATTTGATGGGGAGGTGGCGATGCGTACCGGCCCGAAATTGCCGCTAAAATAGATACCCCGGCCCAAAGTGTCTGATTTTTGCGCATGGCTTACCATATCTTGCCCCAATGCCGTTAGCATAAGCCAAACCAGGAAAGCATTGATAATTGAGTATTGTTTTGTATATTTTTTCATACCTGTTTTTTTGAGTTAA
>JBEBWN010000461.1:0-3144 GCA_040392235.1 Taibaiella helva
GACCGGTTGTATCCAATTTTACAATCAACGTGCCACCGTCGCCATCGCAGGCACCCAGAAAAAAGGTATCGGCCGCATTGGTCGAAGGATTAGCATCTACTATCCATTGGTACGCACCGGCGGCAACAACATTACCAAAATTATCTGTTGTAATCCCGCCCGGCATAACGGTTCCCTTCGCAAAACAATTTGCGGTTGCCCCACCTATGCCTTTTGCCCAGATAACATCTCCATTAGCGCTATTGAAACGAACTATACCTGTAGTCCAGAATGCACCGGAAAGCAGGAAATTACCGAACGTAGCGTCTTCCTCGTAAAGGGAGATGGAAAAGACATTACCCGCCGGATCAACCGTTATTTGCTGACCATAATCATC
Source organism: Taibaiella helva (assembly GCA_040392235.1). Lineage (GTDB taxonomy): Bacteria > Bacteroidota > Bacteroidia > Chitinophagales > Chitinophagaceae > Taibaiella > Taibaiella helvus_A. Next base: position 377 of record JBEBWN010000461.1, read on the forward strand.
ACCCAACCCTCCCATACTCGTTACCCATAGAAAGTCACCATTAGGATTTAACTTGGCCGCAAAAATGTCCATGCCATAAACTGCCGTCCTGGAGAGATTATCAAAAAAAACGGTAGATCCATAGTGTCCCGTTACGTAGATATCGCCGGTAGTATCAGTTGCTATACCATATCCCCTATCCGACAAAATACCGCCAAACTCTTTTGCCCATATTAAGTTGCCCCCGGTATCCAGCTTTGCAATAAACCCATCATGCCAACCCTGGTTCCACAACTGTGCCGTATCAAACTTCATATTGCCGCCCGTAAATTCGCCGGTTATATATACATATCCCCTATTATCAACAGTGATAGCATTGCCCCAGGCTATAGTTGTACTGGTGTCGCTTTCAAACCCCCTAGCCCAGAGCAGGTTGCCGGCGGCATCACATTTAGCAACATACACCCCCATACCTTTACCAGAGTTAAGGGTAACTGCATTTTGTCCTACGCCGAACGTGACAATGCCGCTATATCCCCCGGTATGATATACATAACCAAGGCCATCCAGGGCAATACCTTTACCCATATCATCCGATGCAGCACCGGTAGCATTGACCCAAACGAAGTCAACATCTCTTTGTTGTGCGCAAATGGGGTTTGCATTATAGATAAGCAGAAATACCGTTAACAACATCAAAATCGCTCTCTTTATACCTGAGTCTCTCTTCAGTCCAAGCGGTTGGTTAGAGAAAAAAAGGGAAAGGACAACTTTCGTTGTGGCCATAAAACCACTACTGTACAATGGATTGGAATCAATTTTATACTGCATAATCATATATTAAAGCTGATGCTATTTTGAATAGCAGCTGTAGGACAGCAAAATGGCAGAAAAAAGGAACGTTCTGCAAGGCAAAGACACCATTAATCGACTACACAAATATAGGTGTTTTCTACCCATTTTTTCAGGCACGGGGGCAAACCGGAGCAGAATGACCCATACAGGATATGAAAGTGACTTTGCCGAGAAGTATTGATATCCCCCGGGAAGGTCTAAGATTATGCAATCGTACAAAATACCATAATCGATAGAAAATCGATTGCATTGAGGTACCTTTTTTAAACGAGGGAATCACTTTTAGGGATTTAATCGCCGGAAGTAAAGCAACAACAAATGTTAATAATGCTAAACTCGCATTACCGTATACCTTACAACCAGCCATTATTTGTAGCCGCACTTACAGCACTGACTTTGTTGTTGACCTGCAGCTTACGATAAATATGTTCGATATGCTTTCTGACTGTGCCTTCGCTGATAAAAAGCCGGTCAGCAATTTGCTTATACCCCAAGCCATCTTTTAAGCCTGTTAGTATTTCCGTTTCCCGGGAAGAGAGCAATGACTGAGAAGTCGGTGAACGTGTTTCTATTATCCGTCCTTTGATGTAGTGCAATGTTTTCAGTGCGATACCTGCTGACATGGCCGCTCCTCCATTGCGAATATCTCTTATAGCTTTACTGATAGTTTCAGGGGGTTCATCTTTTAGCAGATAGCCCGAAGCCCCGGCTAAGATAGCGCTAAAAATTTTATCGTCATCGTCAAAGGTCGTCAATATCAGCACTTTAACACCGGAGTATTTTTCCTTCAACTGTCGCGTAGCCAAAATGCCGTCCATAACAGGCATTTCAATATCCATTAATACAACATCAACCTGTTGTTCAGCAAATTTATCCAGCAAATCTTTCCCGTTGCGTGCAGTAAATATTACCGGACAGTCCTCAAAGGCTTTCAATTTGCTCAAAATCGATTTCAGCGCCCATCCATTGTCCTCCGCTATTGCGATAGAAATGTTCTCGTTCATATAAAGCTTATTTATTCATACTGCAAAATACCTCCAAAAACTCAGAGGCGTTATACGCAATATTGCGTATTTTCGAAACGTATAAGTACACTAATCCGGGTTCCCATTCCAAGGGTACTTTCAATAGAAAGGGTTCCATTTGCCTCTACCGCGTGATGGCGCATATTTTCAAGCCCAAAGCCATGAAACGCCTTGTCGGTCAGGAAACCGGCACCATCGTCTTCCACCTGAATACTCATCCCTGCTTCATTGCAGGCAACAGCTATACTTATCCGGTTAGCAATTGCATATTTCAAGCTGTTATTAACTGCCTCCTGAACAATACGGAACAGCCCTGTAGCCTGCCTGGAGCTGAGCATATGACCACCTTTACCCGTCAAATTATCAACCTTTACCTCTATGATTCCCATTTTACAGTAATGAGCTCTTAAACGAATTATCCATTCCTCTATACTGACCGATGGCTTATTCATAAGCCATACCGTACGTCGCAATTCAGATATCGTATCATTTACCAGTTCCTGTACGTTTTGCCAGCCGGCATTTCCGGGTGTCATACTCGCTATGGAAGTATGTATAAAAGTGAGGTGAGCACCGATATTATCATGCAAATCCCGTGATATCCGTAAACGGTCATCCTGCAATAAACTTTGAGCTTCCAACCGGAGTAATTCTGCCTGCAAGGCTGCTTCCTTTTTTATCTTTTCTTCCCTGTTTTTTTTTGCACGGTATAATAGCCAGGCAACAATAGTTAAAGCAATAAGCAATAATACCGCGATAAACAAATAAAGGTTCCGTTGCCGGATGCCCAATTCATGTATCCTATTCCGTTGCCACAGCAATGCTATTTCCTGCTCCTTTCGCTCAGTGTCGTAGCGCACCTGGTGGCGAGTAATTTCCCGCAGTTTCTGCTGTTCAAACAACGTATCT
>JBEBWN010000462.1:0-3132 GCA_040392235.1 Taibaiella helva
TCTTGGCTCGTTGCTATTGTACACTAAATATTAATTAAAATAGAAACATGTATTGCCGCATTTTTACATTTTTCGCACTATTATTGCTTTCGGTATCTTGTTGCCATATGTATGCACAACGAAGGATTTGCGACCTGGAAGCCCTTTGTATATCGCCCTCAGATACTGTTATTAATGGCGGTGCTTTGCCACTCCGGTTTGGACGGAAAAACCTGGGCCCTGATATTATGTTCAAAAACGACACAACTTATTACCGGGTGTACCGGGTGGTAAAGGGGCAGGAGATAACAGATTATTCCGGAGCCTTTATAGGCGGTGGAGGAATAAACGATACGGTTAGCGTGGGGGATTCTACTATTTACCGGGATAATTATAGTATAAGATTCGACTACCCCGACCTTAAGGAACCCCTTGTATTGGATTACTGCGGGCAAATAGACAGCTGGAAGCGCAATGCCTGGGGCGATACTATAGGCTTTAGTTATTACGACACGAACGCGGAAAATAATAAATGCTGCAAAAAGGTAGTGGTGATGCCTCAACCAGCAACGCTTATCGCTGCTGCCGAAGCGGATACAGGGGATTGTGTGTTATATCCTAACCCGGCCAAGGAGTTACTTCAGGTTTCCATTAACAGGAGGCGGCATAGTGGCGCCTTAGAGGTCATTGTCAGCTCTGTGGATGGGAGGATATGGTTGCAACAGCATTATTCAGCAAACAATGAAATAAGTGTTGTTGTTTTAGATATTCGGCAGTTGCCGCCGGGTATATATAGTTTGAATGTGCGATCGGCAGGCCGCTGTATAATCAAACGGTTTGCCGTTGTACGGTAAATGTTGGTTAAACAGGCAAGGGTGTAACTTTTTTTTCTATAAAGCCCGGCACATACGATTCTACCATTATACTTTACCCGGGATAAAGAGGTGCATTTAGATATTGGAAAAGGTACGCATCTTTTAAAAAATCTAATAGATGCGTGCCATAACAGGTTATTTCACACCGCCGGGCAGTGCCCGCACATTGACCCCTGCAATGAGTAGAAATGCGTTGCTAAGGAGCGTTCCAAAACGTTGCGCCTTCGCGCCCTCTTTGCGTCTTAGCAAGAAAATATTTGTCAATCACTTTTTGGTTTTGCCTTTTCCCTTTTGACTTGCAGGCATATACCATATAGCGTAAAAGAATAAAATCGAATATATCTGATAGAATCTACACCCAATTGCCGCTTCAGCAGTTAAAGAGGTTAATTTGGGGTAGTCCGGAGCACAAATTATTGCGCCGGGCTACAATATAGCAAGACATAACGCAGAGACTGTTTCGCCAGGATGGGATTAGGAGCGCATGATTTCTAAAGAAAACAACAGCCTATAAAGAGAACCTGTCCGCTGAAGTTATAAGTTCAAATATATTACATTTCAGGCCTTTCCTTCAAAATAAATGCGGTTTTTACTAATGGTGGATTGAAACAAAATACCAATTTTTGTACTACCAGGAGCAGGAATGTCGTTCCATTCTTCAACTCCAGGCGATAGCTCTGGCTACAATTGAAATGCTTATGAATTATTACATTCGCGTGGAAACCTGGCCCGGTGTCTTTTGTGATTTATCTACCGTAAAATCAGCAGCTTTATGTATATACCTTTTACACGAATAAGTAGGTTTTTTTTATTGATCTTTTTCTGTTCCTTTTTTGGCGTTGCGCCTCTTAAGGCGCAAAATTTGGGTTTGGCCTGGGCGAAGCAGTTTACAGAGGGATCCTCTGAGAATGGGTTTGACATTGGGGGCAATTATATAGCCCTGGACCGGTCCGAAAATGTGATCACAACGGGTGTTGTTAAGGGAAGGACGGATTATAATCCCGGAACGGATCCTGCCGATACGTTTTTCCTGTCCTCCAGTACTTTCATTTCTAAATTAGATCAACACGGAAGGTTTATATGGGCCAGGGCTATCGAAGCCAGTTCGAGCAGGGGTGTAACGGTTGACCGCGATGATAATATCTATATCGTTGGCTCCTTTTCCGGAACGGTTGATTTTAACCCGGGAAAGGGCGCATACAACATGAGCACATTTGGTAACGGTTTTTGGGACAGAGCGGGCTATTTGCTTAAGCTGAATGCGAAAGGTGAATTTGTATGGGCAAAGAAAATGGAGGCGACAGTATGTGATAATGTTACCGTAGATAGTTTAAATAATGTATTTGTTTGCGGATCGACCGAGGACGCTTCCGGTTTAATAATCAAATTTGATTCGGAAGGCAATGAAATTTTCCAGAAGAAGTTCATAGGCTTACCTAATGGGCAGGGAATGAAAGGTGGCATATTTATTATGACTGATATTATGATAGACGCCGACCAGAACATATACGCAACCGGGAGTTTTTACGGTATACTTGATTTTGACCCCGACCCGGTGGGCACCAATATATTGGATGTTATCGGCTATCATATTTTCGTATTAAAGTTGGACAGCCTTGGCGCTTACGAATGGGTTAAAAATATTGGTCCGATAGCAGCCACTGGTTACTTAACCATACATACTGGTTCGGCCCTGGCCCGTGATCCGGGGGGCAATGTATATGTTACCGGCTTTTTCCGGAATACATTGGATTTTAATCCCTGGGGACCTCCCATTTTTTTATCAACCGTTGATCCGATGTCGTCGTCGGCATTTATACTCAAATTCAAACCGGATGGTGTGGTAAGCTGGGCGAAAGGCCTGGATAATACCTGGGGTTTCGATATAGAAGTAGATCAATGGTCGAATGTATATGTGCTATGCCGGTTAATACGCGACTCTACGGATCTGGATCCCGGACCTGGTGTAGCCATGACCCGCATGAAGGCGCGCCGCTGGGATGTCGCTATTAACAAACATGATTCTGCGGGAAATTATATCTGGACTAAACGTATCGAGGGAGCGGAATATGTGGAAGCCAAATCCTTCTCGCTCAGCAAATCCCAAAGTTTATATACCACAGGATTTTATACAGACAAGGCCGATTTTGATCCCGGTCCGGATACCTTTTATATGACCGCCCCTCTTTATTCGATTTATGATGGTGTAGGGTATAATTTTATTCAGAAACTGGGTTGTACGGATACCAATTCTGCACAACTGGAGGTGTCTACCTGC
>JBEBWN010000463.1:0-3117 GCA_040392235.1 Taibaiella helva
AAAAGTTCATTTACTTACGAATATGACTAAATAGAGTTATACTACCTCGACAAAATGCTCCATCTAAAAAATGAAAAATTGGGTGTAAAAAGTAAGCTTATCCTTTATAACTGCATTGCCCAAAATTATATTAATCGAAAGAAAGCAGATAGCGCCGCATACTATGTAGAAGAAACACTCAGCCTGCTGAAACAATATCCTGCATCCTTTCCTTATGAGGAGCAACAGGCACAGGTACATCTGGGGCAGATTTACTACCTGAAAAAAATGTACTCCGATGCCGAAAAGACCTGGGTAAAGGTAGTAAACAATGCCCGTAAAGACGGCGACCTGGACCGTTTTTCCAATATGGCCCCCTGCCTGGCAGAAAACTATACCATGCTGGGGCAATATAAAAAGGCTTATGGCTACTTATTGCAACACATGCAGATCTCCGACAGTATCGGTATCGCGCAGAAAGCCCAATCAACTGAAATCTGGATGCAAGCCCACCTGGCCGAAAAAGATAAAATAGTTCTGGAGCAACGGTTAAAACTCTCCCGTTTAAAAGATTTATCAGCGAAAAAAAATCTATGGATCGGTGGTTCTGCTATAGGTACGCTATTGCTACTGGTATGCCTTGGTGCGCTGATCCGTAGCTCGCGTCACAAGAAGAAACTACACAATACCAGGTTAGCACAGCTTCAAAGCGAAAAGGAAATTAATCAACTTAAAGCATTGATTAAGGGCGAAGAACAGGAAAGAAGCCGGATAGCTGTTGATTTGCGCGACAGCATCGCCAGCGACCTATGGGGCATTAAATTAAACGTCAGTACCTTAATCGAACAGGAAGAATCGGGTTATATCCGGGTGGGCCAATGGGAAACAATTCACCAACAGCTCGACGAAGCTGCCCGGAAAGTAAGGGCAACAGCACATAACCTGATGCCCTATCTTTTACTGGACAAAGGTTTATCACCCGCGCTCAACGCACTTTGCCTGCGCATGAAGACACAAACCGGCGTAGATATTGAATTCCAGGAATATGGACCTATCGACCGCATAAATGAAGATATGGAGCTTTCCCTTTACCGCATGGTACAGGAGCTGATGCTGGATATGCTTAAATACGCTTCCCGATCTGCCTGGATGCTGGTACAGTTAGGTTGCACAGACGGTCTGATCAATATTACTATAGAAGATAACGGCCAACGTCCGGAAACAGGCAATAACCCTATCCAAAGTGCAGAGTTGATCAATATTCAAAAAAAAGTAGCCACCCTGCAGGGACATTTCGAATTGTGCAACCAGGAGGGCATAGGCACGACAGTATATATAGAATTGGACCTACAGTATTTACGCTGACTTAAGTTGGAGACGAAAACTAAATTCATTTTTTCTGATGATAAAAGTAAGTGTTACAGACGACCATATCGTCGTTATCGACGGACTAAAGAATGCATTATCGGCTTATAGTGATATCCTGATTACGGGAGCCTATAGCAATGCTACAGAACTCTTAGCGGGACTAAAGAATGAACAGCCTGACGTCCTGTTGCTGGACCTCCAATTGCCGGGAAAAAGCGGCAAGGAAATCGTACCGCATTTACTCATGCAGTATCCTGATCTCAAAATCCTGGTCCTGAGCGGCCTGGAAGAATGCTCCTACATTACAGAAATGATGCATAAAGGATGCAAAGGCTACCTTTTTAAAAGCACTGCCGACCAGGATACCCTATTACAGGCTATACGCTCGGTGCATGCCGGCCAACTCTTCTTAAATCCGGCAATAAAAGAACAACTACTCCAGGAGATGCTGTCTGCCAAACAGAAGGCGAGCGGCCTACGCCCCACCCTTACGCGCCGGGAAAAAGAAATACTCCGTTTAATTGCCGCCGGTTACCATAGCCAGCAAATAGCCGATATGTTTTTTATCAGCCTCAGAACAGTAGAAACCCACCGCTATAACCTGATGCAAAAATTAAATGTAAAGAATACAGCCGGCCTTATTATAGAGGCCCTGCACTACAAATATTAGTGTTGCGGACTATAGCAATCTTTCCAACAACCAGGTTAAAGATGGCTGTTCACAACCGGTATTATCCGGTTTGCAGCTTCTACATATAAACAAAATACGTACAGATAAACCCATATTGTCCCATTTCAAATAATTATGTATTTTATTATCCAATGCTTATCTTTATAACACATTCTTTACCTCACCGCCTCGTAATTTGTTATAGTGAATGCCATGTGTTTTCTGAACAGTAACATACGATATTTTTTTACAATATGGCTATGGGCATCCCTATTATTACCTGGGCTTAGCCGGGCACAATCTGCAAGAATAAAACCTTCAGATAGTGAGATCTCTTTTTCCTCAAAAACAGACAGCAGCAGCATACGCAACCTGTTAGCCAAGATCAAGAACATAGAATCCCGGTATCCTGATAGCGCGTTACTGCGATACCGGCTGGCTTACGGGCAAAGCAAGCAAATAGGCTACAACAGCGGAATGGCCCTGGCGCTCAACCAGATCGGGCTTCTATTGCTTAATAACGGATACTATGATTCGGCCTTAACTGCTTTTAAAGAGTCAGCAGCTCACATGAAGCTTTCCGGGAACCTGAAGCAATTATGGATACCACAGCTTAATATAGGCAATATTTACTTTTACATGGCCCACTACGAATTAGCATTAGACAATTACTACCGGGCTTTGAATATTGTGGATCGGTATCATTTAAAAATCCCTTCAAGAGATTCTTTTTCCGTATTCTCGAACATTGCTTTATGCTGGGGCAGAATAGGCAATTCCAAACGTTCGGAAGAATGTCTGAAGATTCTGGAAAGAATAGCCACCGGTCAGCGCAACCCCGCCTTGCAAGTGGAGTTTTATAGTATTGCCGGCAACATCCTGAGCAATTTTGATACCCACAATGCCATAAGCTTTCTTTTCAGGGCACTTGCGGTAAACAGTACCACGATTAATGCCGAAGGCCGCTTACGTATCTATAATAACATTGCGCACCACTACCTGCGCCAGGGCCAACCAGACAGTGCCCGCTACTATGTGGACGACGCATTTAAGCTATTAGAGCAATACCCCCAATCCCTGCAATACGAACGACTGCATAC
>JBEBWN010000464.1:0-3084 GCA_040392235.1 Taibaiella helva
GCCACCGATGCCACAACAACAATGGACGCCAATAATTTAAAACCAAAATTTGTATGTTGCCTCTTTACCAAAACTATGCGAATGAACCGGATGTTACTATTTACGAACTGCGCTCAGAGTTTGCCCGTTTGAGTTATTTTTATATTTAGGAACTATAAATTTTTTAATGCCGATTTTATCAGGTCTTCCACATTATACGCATCATCGTTTAATTGTGCCTTTGCCTTTTTCAGTGCGGCTTCAGCCATTGTCTTGGCAATGCCTAAGCCCACCAAAGCAATTAACGCATCCTGTTCGGGTGTATTGTGTATCTGACCACTTATTTCACCGGTAGCTATCTCCGGTAGTTTGCCTTTTAATTCCAGTATAATACGCTGTGCTGTTTTGCTGCCGATACCCTTTACCCGTTCCAAAGCTTTACTATCACCATTGGTTACCAGCCGATACAGATCATCGGGGCTCAGGGATGACAGAAGGATCCTGGCGGTGGCCGCTCCTACGCCCGATATGGAGAGCAGTTTTTGAAAGGCCGCTTTTTCGCCTTCGGTGGCAAACCCATAGAGTACCCAGGCATCTTCCCTTATCTGAAGATGAGTAAAAAGCCGGTAGCTTTCCTTGCCGCGAATAGCCTCATAAGTATATAAAGTTATTTGTATTTCATAGCCAACTCCACCAACATCTATATAGGTTTGGGTAGGGTTGAGCCCCACCAGCTTTCCTTCAATATAACCGAACATAAAGCAAAGAAGTATTATTAAACTATAAATCTGCTTGCATTTGCAAACATAAAAAAACGCTGCACAATAAAACAGCGTTTTTAATGAAATTAATTTTTCTCTTTATTTCAGCACCATTTTCCTTGGCCAATACCTGAATTAGTTGCTAAACCACCAGGGAGAAGCACGTTTGTTAATCTTCCAGAAAAACATGAGCGAAACGGTAGAAAACATATCCTTATTGTCCGGGTTACCGCGGTATTCTCCACCAAGATGCTTGTAGCCGGGAATAATCTCCCTCGATTTGTCTGCCATCTGGTGAGACATGGTTGCATAGCCTGGCTCGCCAAGATTGGCAATATCAATCTGTAATGGATCTACATACTGACCACTTACATCATCCAGGTAATCGGTAAACGTATAGCGCAACTGGTATTCAAGCCCCAAAGCAAGCCCTTTACCAATATCTACCTTTAGGCCTATCCCACCCAAAGCTGCATAAGAAAAATTACTATACACTTCTGGAAAAACATAACCAGGGGCTGTATACCCCTGACCTTCAGTACGTAAAGGTTTCAGATCCACCTCTTTTTCCCGACCTGTAGTGAGGTCCTTATGGGTACCGCGCGGATTGAAATAGAAGCCGGAAATACCTACCAGCAGGTAGGGTTGCAGGCGTGCTTTGGTCAGGCGGCCAAATTCCCAGTTGCTGATGCGAAAGGGACTAAATTCCAGCATGAAATTACCTTCCCAAAGACTGGTTTTTATATCCAGGTTCCGGATGTAGCGTTGATAGCTATCATCTCCAATATGTTCCGCCTCAAGTGCCTTTTCTTCATTCCACTCATCGGTCGCGTAGAGCTTACCATAGTTAACACCTAAACGAAAGGAAATGCCCGGCACATAGGTATAGCGAACAAACATCCCTCCCATAAAGCGCATATTATCGCCCAGATCGTTATAATAATTATCATTTATATAATGATCTAATACGGATTTAGTACCTACATCACCCCATATATCACTCTGCCCGAAATTGGCACCTAAGGAAAAACCTCTTTGTTCTACATAAGGTATATCAGGATTACCCCAATCGTATTCGTGCTGTGCAAAGGAAGAATTTGAACCTAAAGTAAAAACAACAATTGATCCTCGGAGGCACCTTTGTTTGCAGCCTTTGCTAAAGTTAACCCTTTTGGCTATCACCGGTTCCATCTACACAATAAGATGGCAAGATAAAAAGATAAATTAAAAATTGCAATTTTTTTCAAAAACACGAAAATTAGTTCTGTAGCAGCTTTTCAATCTCTGGTTGCAGTAATGCTGCCTGACTTGGGCGTGGTGTTTGCTTATATACAAACCTTCCCTGCTTATCTATAAGAAAATAGGCCGGCACGCTGCTGATACGGTATTGCTTGGCCAATTCGCCTCCCCAGCCCGGGGTACGGGTATGCATCCCACTAATATCCATGGCGGTAATGCCCTGCTTCCACGCTGCCTCTTTTTCGTCGATTGATACATACAGAAAAACGACATCTTTGCCGGCAAATTGTTCCTTTAACTTTTTAGCATGGGGCATTTCTCCCTTACAAGGTCCGCACCAGCTCGCCCAAAAATCCAGGTACACCACCTTACCCCTAAGGTCAGATAATTTCATAGTTTCGCCTTCAAGGGTAGTAAACTCGAAATCGGGCGCCGACTTGCCGGGATTAAATTGGGTAGCTTCTTCGATGGCTTCCTGAAGTTCCTGAACATAGGGGCTTTTACGGAATTCTTGCCTATAAGCCGCCACCCTGGGCTGCAACACGGTATCGGGCCATACTTTTGCCGCTTCGAGGAGTAAGCGCCCTGCTATGAGCGCTGCAGTCTTAGGCGCCGACTTCAATTGATACAAAAGCTGCAATACACTATCCGTTTGCTGATAGGCCAGCTTTGCTTCTTTTTGCCCTCCTTCCGGAAACTGTACCTGGTTCACAAAACCACGACCACTGAGCTGAGTAGGATAATAAGCAGCGGCATAGCTTTGGTATAAACTCAATCCCAGATAAGCATCATTAAAGTTGGCATCGACCTCATTGCTCACTGCGTATAAGGCAATAGGGATCTCTTTTATGTTATTGCTCTTTAACCGCATCATCTCATGAATAGCGGGATAATTCAGTAAGGCATTCTGGCGGCCATAGTCCAGAAACGCCTGCCAATAGCTAATGAAATCGGCAGGTAGTCCTGACCGATTGCGCGCTAAAAATTCCTTCTCCTCCTGAACCAGTGTATCAAGGGCGGCGCCAAATACGGCCGGATCGTGTTCCGACAGTTCCTGAAAGCGACGTAACAGGGTCATAATACCCCCTCTTTCTTTGTTTAACTT
>JBEBWN010000465.1:0-3071 GCA_040392235.1 Taibaiella helva
CAACTTACATGACATCGGTCGTAGTTTTTAAATCTGAAACAAACCAATTATTAATTTATAATTCTTATTAGCAATGAATTTGCTTACCCCGGCGCTCGGTTTATTCGTTTGGACGCTTGTTGCGTTTTTAATCGTGTTGTTTATCCTTAAAAAATTTGCCTGGAAACCCATTCTGAAAATGTTGAATGAGCGGGAAACCGGTATTGCTGATAGTATTGCTGCAGCTGAAAAAGTAAAAGAGGAAATGCAGCAAATGAAAGCGCAAAACGAAACGCTGTTAATCCAGGCGCGTGAAGAGCGTACACAATTGCTTAAAGAAGCTAAGGAAGCCAAGGACAGGATTATTGCGGAAGCCAAAGACCAAGCCAAAGCCGAAGCCAATAAAATAATGGATGATACCCGCCTGCAAATCGAGAGGCAGAAGAACGCGGCTATGACCGAGGTGAAGAACGAGATCGGTAATCTGGCTGTAGAAGTTGCCGAGAAAATATTGAGAAAACAACTTACCGGACAGGCTGAACAGCAGGGATTTGTTAAAATGCTTGCCGAAGAGATCAAACTGAACTAAGCATTAATACTGGGAATAGATTTTCTTCTTGTCCGTTTTATAATATTTTAATTTAGTATGCAAAATCCACGTCTCGCATCCAGGTATGCTAAGTCATTGCTAGATATTGCTTCCGAACAGAATGCTGTCGAGGGCGTATTGAACGATATGGAATTGATTCAACGTCTTTGTCAGGAGAATCCGGACTTGGTACTTATGTTGAGAAGCCCGGTAGTAAAAGCGGATAAAAAAGGAGCAATACTGAGCGCGATCCTGAACGGCAGGGTGCAAAGTGTTACACTGGCGTTTATCGACCTGATGTTGCGCAAGGGAAGAGAGTATTTTATGCCCGAAATAGCTTCTGCTTATAGCAGGCAATATAAGGAGCTGAAAAACATTAAGACCGTTCAACTGACTACTGCTGTAGCTATTGATGATGATGTCAGGAGCTTGATCCGGGATAAAGTGGCACAAGCTATTCAGGATGGTACTATTGACCTGCAAACGAAGGTTGATGCGGACCTGATTGGTGGATTTACACTGGAGCTGGGTGATAAATTGTTTGATGCCAGTATTAAAAGAGACCTGTTGGATATTAAGAACCAGTTCACAAAAAATCTATACGTAGCGGATATTTAGTGAATATACCTGCGTTGGGTGAGCCTATAATAAAACAATTCATTTTACTTTTTAATTTTCATAGAAAATGGTTGAGATTAAACCGGATGAAATATCGGCGATATTACGCCAGCAGCTGAGCAACTTTAACGGCTCTGCCGATCTTGAAGAAGTGGGCACCGTATTACAGGTGGGTGATGGTATTGCCCGCGTTTATGGCCTGGGTGGTGTACGCCAGGGTGAACTTGTGGAATTTGAAGATGGCACAAAAGCTATTGCCCTTAACCTGGAAGAAGACAATGTGGGTGTGGTATTGATGGGGGAGAGTGAGGCAATTAAAGAAGGCTCTAAAGTGCGTCGTACGGGAAAAATCGCTTCTATTAAAGTAGGTGAAGGTTTGATGGGACGTGTAGTGAATACACTGGGCGAACCTATCGACGGCAAAGGACCTATAACTGGCGAATTGTACGAGATGCCTATCGAGCGTAAAGCGCCGGGAGTGGTATTCCGTGAGCCGGTGAAAGAACCTTTACAAACAGGTTTGAAGGCTATTGATGCTATGATCCCGATTGGCCGCGGTCAGCGCGAGCTGGTAATCGGCGACCGCGGTACCGGTAAAACAGCCATTTGCCTGGATACCATCATCAACCAGAAGGAGTTTTATAAAGCGGGCAAACCGGTTTACTGTATCTATGTGGCAATCGGTCAGAAAGCGTCAACAGTAGCAGGTGTAATGAAGACCCTGGAAGAAAATGGTGCTATGGCTTACACTACTGTGGTGTGTGCTTCTGCATCCGATCCGGCTCCTCTGCAGTTCTATGCTCCATTTGCCGGTGCTGCCATTGGAGAATTCTTCCGCGATACCGGTCGTCCTGCACTGGTAGTATATGATGACCTTTCAAAACAGGCCGTAGCTTATCGTGAGGTATCCTTATTGCTTCGTCGTCCTCCGGGTCGTGAAGCTTATCCTGGTGACGTATTCTATCTGCATAGCCGCTTACTGGAACGCGCTGCGAAAGTGATCAATAACGATGCTATCGTTAAAAATATGAACGACCTGCCTGAATCAATCAAGCATATGGTTAAAGGTGGTGGATCATTGACGGCTTTACCAATCATCGAAACACAGGCCGGCGACGTTTCTGCATATATTCCTACCAATGTAATCTCAATTACGGACGGACAGATCTTCCTGGAAGGTAACCTCTTTAATGCAGGTATACGTCCGGCAATTAACGTAGGTATTTCTGTAAGCCGTGTGGGAGGTAGTGCCCAGATCAAATCCATGAAGAAAGTTTCCGGTACCTTAAAGCTGGATCAGGCGCTTTACCGGGAAATGGAAGCCTTCTCTAAATTTGGTGGTGACCTGGATGCGGCTACTAAAACCGTTATTGATAAAGGAGCACGTAACGTGGAAATCCTGAAACAAGCGCAGTTTAGCCCTTATTCGGTAGAAAAGCAAGTTGCTATGATCTACCTGGGAACGAATAACCTGCTGCGTGATGTGCCGGTTAAAAAAGTAAGGGCGTTTGAAGAGGCGTTTATGCTGGAGTTGGAAAATAAGATGCCTGAGCTTCTGGCCGACTTCAAAAAAGGAAATCTGCCTGAAGACGGATTGAATAAAATGGTTGCGCTGGCACAAAGCCTGATCCCGCAGTTTAAATAAATTGACCCAGGCTTGATTAAGTCTGTTTGTTATGCCAACCGGTTACACATAAAGTGTGACCGGTTTTTTTATTTTGTTAGCACGTTAACACATAAGGGCTTACTCTATTTCCGATTGTGTTCCCTGTTACAGCGAGTGTTGCATTTTAGCCAACCAAAAATTGAAGTTGGTAATGAACAAGTTATAATACTTGTCATTGGTAGGATGAAGCTGTTTCTGTACCGATTGTCTGCGTGTACC
>JBEBWN010000466.1:0-3067 GCA_040392235.1 Taibaiella helva
TTCCGCTTGATGGGTTTCGAACACTTATGGGTTTCATCTGCGGCTATCTATATTAATTTTATGTTGCTACAAGCTTTACCCATTTTACTGGCTTTGCGATGTTTTCGTCCTACATTAAATTGGAAAATTTCTACAGTTACTATGTTGGAATTAAATTGGATGTCAGTTATTCAGCAAGTCCTAAGTAAGTCAATAAGAAAGCCATTGAAGATATAGGTGTTAACAACATCCCCTTCTATGGTTTTCTTATTTTATCCCTCTATGTCAACATATGTGGTCGTTTAAACATTCCTGGCCCACCGCTGCTCTTCTTTGGTACTGTGGCATTGCGCAACATTTCTTCTACCCGGAGTGTTGAGCTGCTTGTAATACTTATTGGATATTTTCCCGGTACGAAGATGAGGAATGCAAAACATTTTCGACTTCCCCTTTTTACTTATCCCTGGACTTCATCCAATACGTTGCTCTCTTCAAATAATCTGCCGAAGTTGGAAAATGTTTCCCGTGCTGCTTGCACAATACTGTCTCCATCGGCTTCATTACGGGGTAATTTATTGATGGTTTCTGTAAAAACACTCCACATCTTCATAGTATCATCGCCATAGCCGGAGAAGAAGGAAATGCCTTTTGTTACATTGTGCTTTTCCAGGATCTGAACTATAGTGCGCCCGCCCATTATCGATCCTTCCATAACGTAGAGCGCTCCGAATGCCTGGTATATATCGTTTATATCGGGAAGAGTAATCTGCACAGAATTGGGTATAGTTCCGTTTAATTCGCGGATGTCGTTTCCTATATATGTTGAATTGCGCCGCTCTCCATAATCTGGTAGTATTTCAGTAGTCAGGAAGGGGGCTATTGCTTTTTCTACCTGAGAGAAATAAGTATAGAACTTTTCCAGCATTTTCAGATAATCCTGGTCACTGCGTATCTTCTTTAATACTTTTACGACCTGTTTTTCCAGTAGAATATGAGCCTCTTTTGATTCTTCTCTGAGCCTGTTGCTAATCATTTGCTTGTTTTTTTAGAGCATAAGAATGTATTTGCCAGGAACAAAGTTAAGCTAAGAGGAAGGCCTGTGAAAAATATTCCGAGGTCTTTATGTCATCATTTTGTCTTTTTATTCCATCATTTTATCGACTATCGCCGACCGGAGTTCAAAGAAGGCTGGCCGTAGCCTGCTATCACCATCTGTACCGTAAAAAACGATCAGCGCAATAACCTGTTTTCGCTCTGGAAAGTAAAATAGGTCGGCGCTGTAGGCGAGGTCCCGTCCCCTGTGTCCCCAGCCATATTCGTTCGAGGCGTTGCGATGGATGAAATCTTTCATAATGCCGGCGCCTAATAAGCGGTCGCTACCCTCCTCTTCGGGATAGGTAAAAGAAAGCATTTGGTTAAGCGAATGCTCCGTTAATAATTTTCGTTGCACCAAAAGCGCATCTATAAAGGTCAATAAGTCAAATACATTCGCATACAGACCGGTGTAGCCGTTGCCGCTACCGGTGTTGTAACTGGACAGGTTTTCCAGGTTGCCGTTGTTATACAGGTCATAATAGCCTTGGGCTACTTCGCCACCAGGTAGCGGCTCGTGATAGTAATAATAGGTGTTGGACAATTGCAGGGGATCCAGGATTTTTTTCCGGAGTAACTGTTGATGCGATGCCGCGCCGAGCTTATCGATTATCATGCTCAATAAGAGCGTATTGGTATTGGAGTAACCCGCTTTTTCGCCAGCTGCAAATGCTGCTTTTTTACCTCTTACAAATTTCAGGATATCCATTTGGGTTCTATGCCTGGGCGGATTATTCAGCACGTCCAGGTAAAAGCCGTTGTCTGTTATCACGTCATAAATGCCGCTAGTATGGTTCATGAGTTGACGTACTGTTACTTTGTCGGCATTGGCGATATCCTCCAGTTCTTTATTGCCGAGATATTCCGTAATGTTCTTATCCAGTTGTAATTTACCTTCTTCTACAAGTTGGAAAGCCAGCGTGGCCATAAAAAGCTTTGTTATGCTGGCTACTTTGGCTATGTGACAAGGCTGCATGGTTATATCCTGCGCAATATCTGCCTTGCCGGAAGCGCCGGCCCATACGCCGTTACTGTCCCTTACCAGGAGGCTGATGCCCGGCAGACCTGCAGCGGCGTATTTATCTATTATGAACTGGAAATCCGCGGCCTTGGGATGATGGGCATTTACAGGTGGTGAACATTGTTGCGTTTCTTCAATAGTTTTTTTACTACAGGCGTTTAGATGGATCATGGAAGCCAGGAGCAGACTGTATAGAATTATTCTCTTCATATAAATTCAGGTATAAAAGGACCAGCCGTTGCGGGATGGCGTAATCAGCAAGAACGGTAAAGTGGTTATTTCTTCTTCAACGAGTATATCGTGCCAATATGAAAGGCCGTATTGGGTAGAACAGGTACGTATTTACGAACGAAAGGCGCTTGTATCCAAAACTGGTATTGCATAAAAAAACGCAAAGGTGGTCCTGATTGCAGCGCATAGCCGGCAGCTATAGAAGCGGTAGCCATCACCTGTGCTCTTCCAATCCCTTTTTGACGGACGTACCCTTTCTCTGTCCAGGTAAACCGTTGTATATCCGGTAAGGAATGCAGATAACCTACGCCGAGCAGGCCATCGGCATATAGCCCGATTGAACTTTGAAGCCGGTAACCTGTTTCCGTATAAATCTGTATACCGGATTGTGCATGCTGATGGTAAAAGTATCCGAGCTTGAAATTCTGGAACAGGGCGGAATGCTTTTTTTGTTTGTATTGATGAGTTAATCCCAGGCTGAAGCCCGGATGCAGCGTTTTGCTGACCAGGCCGGCATAGCTTTGTCCGGGTAAGGCCGTGCCATTGCTAAATACGCTAAAGGATATAGGCAGATCGCCTGATCCAGCAAAGGCAGTAGTAAGGGAAAACAAAAGAAAGCAAGACAGTAGAATAGGCTTCATGCAGTAATTGATATAGAGTAGCTTTCCGAAAGTGATGCACAGCTAATCGTACATCAGTTCTGTAAAGGATGTGTGCGTTTTGTTCCGGCGTGTGGACTGCGAC
>JBEBWN010000467.1:0-3057 GCA_040392235.1 Taibaiella helva
TTGTGATACGGCCTAATGAAATCACGGATGTCTTTTTGTTCAAAGTAAATTATAGAGAGGATAATGTAGTTCAGGTGTCTGCCTGCGCAGATCAATATGAATTTAATGGTAAAAGTTATTCCGAGAGTGGTCGGTATCCTCAAGTAATTCGTTTGAGCGACGGATGTGATAGCGTTTTTGTACTTCAGTTAAACTTATCCTCAATAAGCAAACCAATTATCAATGTAAATAAATTCGTGTTGGGCGTGGTAGGTTCTTATTATCGTTATCAATGGCTCAAAGATGGCTCCATAATTACGGGTGCCACCGACTCTACAATTACGGTTACAGAAAACGCCAATTACCAGGTCATTGTTTACAATGAAAATGGCTGTACAGATACTTCAGAAAATTACTATGTTACAAACACCGCTATTAAAGCGCTTGGGGAAAGAGCAGATATTGCTATTTATCCCAATCCTTCTAACGAAATTGTGAATATACGCTCGCCTTATCCGGTACAAGTGCAGTTGACAGATGTAAATGGGCGAAAGGTTTTGAGCCAGAATTCTGTAGAATCGTTCTCGATAAAAACACTGCCTCCTGGAATGTATTTTATGACTATAAGGGATACCCGTGGGCTCTTGCTAAAAGTGGAGAAGCTCGTGAAGACAAATTAATGTATAAACGGCTATATTTTGTTTTTATTTCAATCGGCCATTTTCTCTTTTTAACTCAGCAAGATGATCAGGTTCATGTATCGTGCGATTGGTTGGCAACTTCTTTTTTCATTTTGTTCTCATTATTTTATTAACCAAGCGTTGTATGCTCAATACGATCAGGTATGGATATTTGGGCAAGGTGCAGGTTTGGATTTTAGTGGTGGAGATCCCAAGGCAATTATTAGTTCCATAAATGGCTATGGTGAAGGAAGTGCTTCTGTGTGTGACAAAAATGGGCTATTGTTGTTTTATACTGAGGGAAGCATAGTTTGGGATAAGTATGGGAATAAAATGCAAGGAGGCGACAATCTCGTTCCGCTTAGATCAAGAACCGATTATACTACTACGAGTATCACTTGCCAGGGAACGATAATTATCCCACAACACGGAAACAATAATCGTTATTATGTTTT
Organism: Taibaiella helva; assembly: GCA_040392235.1. Classification (GTDB taxonomy): domain Bacteria; phylum Bacteroidota; class Bacteroidia; order Chitinophagales; family Chitinophagaceae; genus Taibaiella; species Taibaiella helvus_A. The sequence continues at coordinate 1,115 of JBEBWN010000467.1, forward strand.
TTCTTTAACATCTGCCGAACAGCAAAACGATGCAGGCAGGCTCTATTATAGTGTTATTGATATGAATTTGAATAACGGCTTGGGTGGCGTGATGGGTAATGAAAAAGGAATTTTACTGGATAGCGGATTAAAGGAACAAATGACCTCCGTTGTTGGTGAGCAATGCAATGTTTGGCTTATGGTTCGATCCTCTGAAAATGTTTTTAAAGCATTTAGTATATCTAGGTCTGGTATTAATAGGACACCGGAGTTGTCTAACGTCGATATTGGTTTAAAAGGTATGTTGTCTACAGGACAAATGGTTGTATCTCCCGATAGGCGTAAATTAGTTGCTGTTCATGCACTTGGGCTTGGACAGCCATCTGGTAGTATTGAGTTGTTCGACTTTGAACCCAAAACGGGAAAGGTAACCCATTCCATAACCTTAGAGCGGAAAGACGCTTGTTATGGTGCTGCATTTTCGGCGAATAGTACTAAGTTGTATGCATCTGTTTTGTACGAAGGTTCCCTGTATCAATATGATCTGGACGCAGCAGCTCCTGCAGCATCAAAAAAATTTATCGGAAAAATAGATCCGGTATCGCAACTTAAATTGGCTACGAACGGGAAGATATATGGCTTATCGTCAAGTTCCACATTGTTTACTGTTAATAGCCCCAATTCTGTTGGATCCTCCTGTCAATTTATTCCTGATGCAGTGCCATTACAAGCCGGAAGCAAAATGCATATGGGTGGTTTGACGAATGTGATTAACTATGTAATCGAAACGGAAGGTAATCCTATTGTAACTTACATTGAAGCGCCTTGCTGGTTTAATGGAGCAATCGGCTACACCTTGCAGACAGCAGACGAGGGCTGGGACTATATATGGGATGATGGTAGTACTGGAAAATCCAGGACGATCTACAAACCGGGGCGTTACTCGGTAAGTTACTATACGGCTCCTTGTACAAAGCATATCGACTCTTTTGTGTTCAGTACACCTTATGGCGTGATACCGCAAATACATAGGGAATCCAGTTGTCCCAATAGTGCTAATGGTAAAGCCTGGGTCCAGAATAGATACCCGGGAGATACAGTGCAATACCATTATGTATGGCGCAATAAACAGAATGATATTTTATCTACTTCCGACACGCTCGATCGGGTAGCTGCCGGTTTCTACAGTTTGCAGGTGACCACCGTATCTTGCGATACTACTTTGTGGCTGGAGATACAGGAACTGAACGAAAAGACAGATTTTTCAAGTGACTCCCTACTTTGTGTCGGAGATACGACCTGGTTACATAATAAATCGGGATCTTACTATCACGACTTTTATTGGCGGGCAAACGGTAATTTGTTTTCAACGGCAACTCAGTCTTATTATGTAGCGAAACAGCCGGGTGTATGTATGCTTCAGCTAATCGGACAAGGGGCTATTTGCAGAGATACTGCTTATAAGACTATTACCGTCGATTCTATGTTGCATACTATGTTTTTACCCTCCCACGACAGTATTTGTCTTGGCGAGCCGGTAACTTTTCAAATATTGCAACGAGATGCGACTATTGTGTCCCAGTCCTGGCTTATTGGTGATATGCATTTCGGCCAGCAACCAGGTAGTTCTTTCTGGGAATATGCCTTTGACAATAGCGGTACGCAGGTCGTAACCCTGCGCACTAATTACCGGGCATGTCCGGTATTTGATTTTTCAGAAGCATTATTGGTAGAAGCATTACCTCTGGTTGATTTGGGCAGAGATACACAACTTTGCTTAAATGGAAGTGTTTTCGCCCTGGGTAACAAACATATACTTACTTCTGTTCGCTACTTATGGAGTACCGGTGACACCTCAGATATTATTCGCATCAAATATCCCGGCCACTACTATTTAACAGCATATTCAGTTGGTCTTGGATGCTCCAGTACGGAGGGTATAGCGGTCCGCAAAAATTGCTATA
>JBEBWN010000468.1:0-3052 GCA_040392235.1 Taibaiella helva
TAACTTTTATGATACGAAAAATTGTGTTGTTGCCCGCCCTGGTTTTCGTTTATTTTATCTCGAAAGGGAAGCGACCGGGTATTCAGCCGGAAATGCAAGTATATATAAGGTAATTCTATGCCCGCCAATAAATGCGCTGGTTCTACATTCTCTTCAAGATGAAACAATAAGCCCGCTGCTCCGGCAGAAAGCTCCGATAAAGCCTGGCTATTGGCTGTTTTTGAGTCTTTTACGGGTATTGAAGAGCATATGATCCAGCCAGGGTGAACCCGAACAGGCTGATACTGTTCTGTAACACTTTCTTTTGTGTAAAAAGGATCTATAGTAATACCGTTCCGATCAGTCCTGGCTAACTGTTCAAAGGTAATGCCTTTCAGGTCTTTTTCGAGTCGGTCTTTCCAGCTTTGTTCGCTTGCGGCTTGAAACGAGGTAAATAACTTTTCCATTATTAAAGTTCTGAAATTAGTATCTTCAGAATCCCGCACAAAGATACGATCCTCGTTGTTACTGAGTTTAACTGTCCCAGTTAAACTGCCGCCGTATAGCATCAAAAGTTATTGTAAATAGGGTCTGCTTGTTTTACAGAGGTGATTTTATCGACTATAAATTGGCCTTTATCCTTATTGTCGTTGTTATAATTTTCGCCACGCCAGGGTAAGGATTTTCGGTAACGATTATAGTGTATCTCGATTTGCTTACCATTGCATTTATCCAGTGAATCGGCTAGAACGGCATCTGTAACGGAGAAATGAAACTCGTTGGTATTTAAGCCACCTGTTCGAGCGGGGCGCAAGCCTGGCTGCATAATCACGCCTTCATAAGTCTTAAAAACACTTCCTTTTATAGAAAAACTGTAAAGGATTCCTTCCCGTTTCCCGGATTCGTAGATGTAGTAGTATTGCCAATATATATATCCTGTGGCAGATAATAGAAGAATCAATATTGTAAAAAATATAACTTTACGCATAAGAAAATAATTTAAGGAACCTTTTGTGCCAAATTTGTTTTGTATTATTATTTTTCTCTGCTCGTCTACGAAACTTCCCTGCCTTTCCATTTATACTTCCCGAACTTACCCAGGAAACCGGCGGCAATTATATATAAAATGTGCAACGGTTGTAATAACGGGAAAATAATCAATTCGTTCAGTTTATTATAAAATTTTGCCACGGGTAACAGAAAGATGAGCTCTATTATCGTTTTAGCAAAAATTATGCCGGCCAACCATTTCCAGTAAAAAGAATAAAAAATAGCTGCTATACATAATATAATGAAGGTAACATTAAAAAAATAAACCCAGGCTAAAATCCATGTCAACTTTTTATCATCATATTTATCGGCTTTAGAGGACCACCTGATTCGCTGATTAATAAAATCATGCCAATTAGGTTGCACTTTGGTATGTACTATGGCGTAGGGTGATTTCAGGTAACAGATACCTGAGGGATATTGCTGTCGTATTTTATACATCAGCAACATATCATCTCCGGAGGCGATTTGATCAATGCCCTTATAGCCGCCTACCGCATTAAATGCGGTTTTTCGAAATGCCAGGTTGGCGCCGTTACACATATTCCCCAAGTTCATGGCCAGACTAGCAGCAGTGATGCCTTGCATGGTCATAAAGTCGAGCGACTGAAAATAGTAGAGCACGCTTTTATGGTTACCGTAGGGCATAAAGGAAACAGGAGCAGCAATAAACTGCATGGAGTCTTTTTGCATGACACCGGCCAGTTCTCCCAGCCAATCGGAAGGAACTTTACAGTCGGCATCGGTGGTGATAATCCAGGTTCCTCTGGCTTCTCCTATTGCTATTTCCAGAGCTTTCTTTTTAAAAGAGTTAATGCGTTGGTCTCGGGAGAGGTATTGCTCCAGCCGGAGCACCCGGCCACCGTTGCCCTTTAAAAGGTTTTCTGCTATGACTGCAGTCTGATCATTAGAGAAGTCGTCTATTACGATAATTTCCCGTAAATGGGTGGGGTAACGATTGTTTAATATGGAGCTTATACACTCCTGTATATTAGATTCCTCGTTCCGGGCCGGGATAATAATTGATATATGCGGTAAATTGTTTTTTGTTCTATTTTGTTTGTTATCTTTTTGGCTGTACCATCCTCGTACGTATAACAATATCAGGATGATGTAACCCAAAAGTAATATCAGTGCAGTCAGTAAAAGCGGCATAGACGAGCAGGCAAATTGTGGTACCGAAGTGAATTTGTAATAGCGAAAAAAGCCAACTTTTTTGAATTAAACACTATCTTCGCGAAAATTTTAGAAAATGAATCTTCACGAATATCAGGCGAAAGAACTTTTAAAGCAGTATAATGTTCCTACCCAGGAAGGTATTGCGGTACATAATGTTGACGAAGCTGTAGCAGCGTATAAGCAAATTGCAGTGGACACCGGCAGTAAGTTTGCTGTGATAAAGGCCCAAATTCACGCAGGTGGTCGTGGTAAGGGCACCATGAAAGAAGTACCTGCTCAACATGGTGTACAGGTAGTAAAAAGCGCCGAAGATGTAGAGACTGTTGCTAAAAATATTCTGGGTAACACCCTGGTAACGATACAAACAGGTGAGAACGGAAAGAAGGTAAGTAAGATTCTTATTGCACAAGATATGTATTATGACGGGCCCAGCGAGCGCAAGGAATTTTACCTGTCTATTCTTTTAGACCGCGCTACCAAGCAAAACGTTATTATGTACAGCACGGAAGGTGGTATGGATATAGAAGATGTTGCACATAAAACACCGGAAAAAATTTACAAGGAGTGGGTAAAACCAGGCTTTCCTTTACAAGGTTTCCAGGCACGTAACATAGCATTTAATTTAGGATTAAGCGGCGAAGCTCATAAGAATATGGTGAAATTCGTATCCAATTTATATAATGCCTATCTTGGATTGGATTGTGCAATGTTAGAAATCAATCCTTTGTTTAAGTCAGCTGATGATAAGATTATAGCGGTGGATTGTAAAATGGGGTTGGATGAAAACGCCCTGATCCGCCATAAAAACCTGGTAGATCTCCGCGATAAAACAGAAGAAGATCCT
>JBEBWN010000469.1:0-3017 GCA_040392235.1 Taibaiella helva
CGTGCCTTTCGTCCCTAAAAAATTCAAAGAGCTTAATTTGACTGAATAGAGATAACCCGTTTTAAAGTAATTTTTCTTCATATTCTTTTATTTTTTTTAGTACAAAAAAGAAATGCTGCCCGGGAGTAAGCTGTCAGGTCTTTCCACTAGGGACAGCATGAACAACCGCGCCCGGAAAATGAAGTAGATACCCCCTTCTGCATTTATATAACAAACTTATTCCGGATGACGGATAAAAAACCGGGGTAATCACCTTATATTATTTTTCATAATAAGAAATAAGCAATAAATGTTATACTTTTAGATGAACGCATGAAGCTTTTCCACGTTTACTATACTATTATCTTCTGCCTGGCTGGGACGGTTTGCCCCGGACAGACAGAGATTTGGCAATTGAGCAATCGCGTAGACAGTACTTATATCAGGGAGCTGGTATTACGCGCCAATAAACACCCGAACAATGACAGCGCTTACTATCTGTATAAACAGGCCTATCTTCTGAGCATTAATAATAATTATGAGCCTGGGATCATAAAATCATTACTGAACCATGCCTTCAGACTGAACAAACAGGGCAATTACCAAGGTAGCCTGAAACAATACTTTACGGCTGCAGCTTTTTGTCGGAAAAACAGTAAAAAATGGGCCTCGTTGCTTCCTTCGGTATTCTACAATATTGCATGCGAATTCCAGATGCTGGGACAATACGATAGCGCCATCCATTATTGCTACCTGGCCTTGGACAAGGAGAAAGAAAGCCCATCATTGAAAATCCGGACAAAGATCTATAATAGCCTCGGCAGCGCACTGAACCTGATCAATGAAAGCGACAAAGCCCTGTACTATCTTATGCAGGCTAAAAAAATAGACGAACAAAGCAGAAACCCACACGATCTGGGCATTACCCTCAGTAATATTGCCGTTGCCTATAGCTGCTGGGACGCTTATGATTCGGCTATGTGGTATTACAAACAGGCCATAATACTGAACAAAAAACAAAAAGACCTCACTTCCCTGCACAATAATTACACGAACCTGGGGAAGCTATACCTGGCACAGCAGCTTCCGGAAAAAGCACTAACAGAACTATTAAAAGCAAATCAACTCTCTGAATCGATCAATGCCTACTATATTAATGCCAGTACTGCATTTACCGGCATTGCTTACGCACAACTTAAAGATTACCGGCAAGCGTTGCACTACTTCAACCGGGCGCTGGCTCAAGCAGAACAGTTAAACCTGGGCCGGAATAAGTATGAAATACAGAAGGAACTATCTAAGGTGTATGCCGCTACCGGCAACTACCGGGAAGCCTACGAACAACAGTTGAAATATATTGGTGCACAGGATACCCTCATGTCGACCGAAAAGATACATTCGCCTCAAAAGCTGGATGTGCAATACCGCAGCATACAAAAAGATAAAGAACTGGTGGCAAAGCAACTGCAAATTGCCCGCCAGGAAAACAGGATCAGGGAAAAGAACTTTTGGCTTTACAGTATTGGTATCGGTTCTCTACTATTGTGCATCATCATTATTAGCATATACCGCAGCAATTTACAAAAGCAAAAGGCAAAAACCCGTCAATTGCATATTTTGCAACAGCAACAGGAAATAAAGCAACTGAAAGCAATGATGGAAGGAGAAGAGAAAGAGCGGGGCCGCCTGGCCCGCGAGCTACACGACGGAATTGGCGGGATGCTGGCATCCATACGTATGAACCTGGGTGCTGCCAAAAATGAATACAAAACTAAAGTAGACACCGGGCTCCTGGATGAGCTTACCTATCTTGTTCAGGACACCTCCTCGGAAGTCAGGAAAACGGCTCATAACCTCATGCCCGACATTCTGACAAAAAGAAGCCTGATAGAAGCTTTGGTTATCTACTGCGATACCATTAATAAAGGCAAAGAACCGGAAATTGACATACAGTTCCGCGGGGATTTCAGCGAACTGGATAAAGCCACAGAGTTAATGCTTTACCGTATGGTACAGGAAATGGTACAGAACATAATCAAACACGCACATGCAAAACACGCGGCGATACAACTTATAGAAGATAATGGAAAGGTCATGATATTTGTGGAAGATGATGGTGTAGGTTTCGACATTCATGATGCAGAAGGCGGCTATGGGCTGGCCAATTTGCGCCACAGGGTGCTGGCATTAAACGGCGAAATATCGATCATGTCAGAGCCAGGCCGGGGCACAACAATATATTTTGAATTTGAGATCCGGAACAAAAACATATCGCAGGGAAACGAAATATAAAGCCCGCATAAAGAATATATATACGAGCAAGCCAACAATTCTATCGCTAACACAAAACATGTTCTTTACTCTCATGCAGCGACCCAATGACAGTAGTATAATCGATATTGCCATCGCAGACGACCATCCGCTGGTTATCAATGGCCTGAAAAATATCCTGCCGGCTTATCCTCATATCCGCCTGGTTGGAACTTATGCCAACGGGAAGGAGCTGATGGCCGGTCTGGCTTTCCTCCAACCCCATGTCCTTTTGTTAGATATCCAGCTTCCCGGACAAGCCGGCGACGAGCTCGCCCCGATTATCCTGGAAAAATACCCGGAGATAAAAATCCTGGCCATTACCAATTTTGACAGTCCTTTATATGTCAACACCATGTTTACGAGAGGCGCTCTTGGTTATATTCTAAAAACAGCAGACAATGAAACCCTGGTAAAAGCCATCGAAACAGTTTACCAGGGGCAGCAATTTATGGAATACTACATGAAAGAAAAACTGGCACATGCATCCTATAAGATACAAAAAGCCTTATCGACCAAAACCAGTCTCACCCAGCGGGAAAGAGAAATTCTGCAGCTTATAGTCGACGGCCATACCAACAACAAAATAGCAGAATTACTATTTCTCAGCGCGAAAACAGTAGATAATTACCGTACAAACATCATGGTCAAATTGGATGTCAATAGCCTGGGCGCCCTGGTAAAAAAGGCCTTGCAATCGGGCCTGGCTAAGTAAATTACCTACTCAT
>JBEBWN010000470.1:0-3003 GCA_040392235.1 Taibaiella helva
AATTTAAGGGTAAGGAGCAGTCTGTCGGAGCTTATGTTTACACCATAGATGTTGTTTTTGACGGGAATATTATAGAGCGCTATACCGGTAATGTAACGCTGTTAAAGTAGTGAACCGGTCTGTCCATTTTGGAATATACTAATGTTTGTGCATGAGAGCTTGTTATAGTATTCTGTTATGCTTGCTGGCCACAGCTTGTCCGGGTTGCGGAAAGGGTGGCTCAAAAACTCCGGCAATTGATGCTGCCGAGATAGATGCGCCGCATATACCGTTTACAGATCCTAGTTTGCTATGGGAACGTTTATCTAAAAAAATGGAACAGGCCCTCGTAGCAATCGATAGCAACGATGATAGATTATCTTATTATGGCAATAAGGAGAGCCGGCCGACAGAATTAATTGCTTTTTTACGACGGGCCGAACCGGGAAATGAAAATATACCCCGGGACGATTACTTTTTTTTAGGATCGGAGCGTCCATATGACGGGAGATTGGATTTTGCCGAGGCATTCCTGTCTACGACTATTGAAGCTAAGCCGATTGGCGATAACCTGTTGTTACAACCTAATACCTTTCTGTATCCCGGCAAAATCCTGTACAAAAGGCCTCCACCAAAAGAAGAGTGGTTGCTGCTGCTGAGCGGTAGGTTGGACATTAATGTACTCGTCAACAAGTTTAGATGGATAGAGCAGGATAAAAACCGCTTGGTAGTACAGCTACAGATTGCCCGGGAAGATACGCAAAAGCACAATCGATACTTAGCTTTATGCCTGTTGGTTATTGTATTGCTGTTCCTGCTTTTTGTCTTTTATCAGAGAAGGTCCCGGGTAGTACTAGCCGGTATTCTAGACGGCTTGCCTGGTGCCGAACAGGAGTACTCACGTTTGGCCGGTGAAGTTCAGGATGAAATAGATAAGGGTATGACCCCGGTGCGGTTGGACCCCGGCGCACTGCACGGGCAGGAAACAGATGTTTTCCCAGCCCGGTTTCCTATAGCAGGAACATACCCTGCCATGGGAGCCAGAGTATGGCAGGCAGAAGCAGAAAGACGGCATTCTCCGGTACTACCCCATGCTGGGTTGCATAATACCCTGACAGTCTGGGCCAGGCAATTTAATACAACAGGCGGGGTAAAAGTACATGTTGACTCTGAAGGTCCTATTCCGTCTTTTCCGGATCTTACTGTATTGCACCTGTACCGGATTATTACTACCCTGACCGGGAAACTGTGGGGCGGCTTAAAGGAGGGGACAATACGGGTTGGTGTTACAGGCGATCCGTCTACGCTATATATTGATATAATCGCTGGTAACCCAAAAGGAGCGGTTGCAAACTTTGCATTGGAACAGCCTGATCTGGATAATATATGGGAGCGTACCCGCTTATTAGGGGGTACGGTAAACAGGGAATTAAAAAATGTGGCGGCGTTGTGGAAATACGGTTTGGTATGGCAAACCTGATGGTGGACCTACCGTAATGTGCTGATTTTATTAAAGATGTGTTAAACAAATTTTTTGCCCTGTGACCGTTCCAATTGATAATAAACTTTAGTCGGAGATAAATGTAATGGCGATGGTGTTCTTGTGTTTATGCCTGATATTTTTTATATTTGATCTGCATTAAGGTTATTTTGTCGATGAGAGGAGTATTTGTTTACCTGCTTGTTTTGTTGCTTTTTTTAAACGCATGCATGGACCGTCCGAAGCCGCCTTTGCCTGAGGACTTTTCCACGCAGGAAAGTGAGTTACGTCTTATTGAAAATAATCCACTTGCAACGGACACAATAAACATCAGCGCTTTCATAAATATAGCGAGAGAGCTGTACGATAAAGAGCCGGATTCCGTTCAGCGCATGATGAAGAAAGTAATCAGGCAGGCTTTCCGTACCCGCCAATACAGCGCTCTGGGACATGCTTTTAATATCTTGGGTACTACCCAATTTAATATGAGGCAATTGGAGCAGAGCAAATACAGTTTTACACGGGCGCTGGACTACTTTCCTTATAGCGATTCCGGTAAAGTATACCTACCCCTGACGTACACGAATCTGGGTAATGTGTTTGTTATGATGGAATTGACGGATAGTGCGTTAAACTGTTACCGTAAAGCGCTCTCTTTAATAGGGGATGCTTTGGAGTCTCCCAGCCTGAAAATAAAAATATACAATGGCATGGCAGGTTGTATGGTTGCTGCCGAACTATATAGTCAGGCTATGGAATATATTGAAAAGTCGATGCAAATAGCGCGGCATATAAATCTAAAAGAGGACTTGGCTTATTGCTATAATATGATGGGATCTATCCTGCAGAAAAAAGAGCCGGACTCGGCCATTTATTGCTATCAGCGGTCCTGGGAGCTATACAAAACTGTAGGCTCGAAAGTTGGTGAACAGGCTGTATTACGCCAAATAGGAAATACCTGGATATTGAAAGAAGAGGCGGACTCTGCAGAGTATTACTACAATTTATCTGAACGTATTTTACCTATGGAATCGAAGACTTTATTTTCCGACCTCATGGATAAAGCTAATATAGCTTCGATCAGAAAAGATTACAAGACGGCCCTGGGTTATTATAAAGACGCAGAGGAAAAATTAACACCTACGGCGTTGGCCGAAAATGCCCTGGTGTTATACAGGAATATGGCTGCTGTTTATAAGTTCCTGAAAAAAGACTTGCTGGCCTATCAATACATGACTGCCTATTACCGTTTAAAGGATTCTGTTTTTAACGAAGCGAAGATGGCTGCGGTAAATCGGTTGAATATGCAGTTTCACCTGGCAGAGAAGGACAGGGCGCTACTATCGAAGCAACTAATGATTACCCGGCAAGGCGCCAAGATACAAAAGCAATACCTGGGCATGGCCATTTCGGTGATCCTGGTATTGTTTCTGCTGATCATCCTATACCGTAGAAAACACCGTATTGCATTGGTCGGTATACACGCCAAACTGGCCGGTGCAGAACAGGAGCGTCTTAGGTTAGCACAGGAGATCCACGATGGC
>JBEBWN010000471.1:0-3000 GCA_040392235.1 Taibaiella helva
GTATAGTGGGCAATATACCGTCAGGATAACTAACGATAAATGTATCTACCTGTAAGCGGCAGGATGGAGTATAATAGCGTAGCCAATAGGTTCCCCCTGTATGAATAACCCGGCTGGCAGCGGTACTGCTATCATCCCAGAAATAGTGCATGCCTTCCCGGGTAGCATGTAGGGTGTACTGCGCTGAAGGGATCTGCCAGCAAGGTATGTGCACATAAGTAGTAAGCGGTAACAGGGTTGTAGTATCAGGCAGGGCCTGGGCTATTACATTGGGCAAGCCTATTAAGGGCATAATGCCATCAGGCATCTGGAGGGCGTTTGGATTATAGCCGCAGGCGTTGCCCGTCCCATTAGGAAAATCAATAGAACCCATCCTGCGCCGGCTCCAATCAGACAGAAAGTATATTTTGCCGTCCGGGGCCAGCTTCAGGTGGCTCATATTGCAGGTACCGATCAATACTTTGGTAGCACGCGGATCGGCTGCTGTTATATCTAACTGGTATAGCAATCCGCCGCCGCTAGTGCTGCCAATGTATAATTTAGAATTATCGGGCGAAAAGGCGGCGCCGTAATGGGCATCTCCATCTACCAGGTTCCTCGGGTTCGATAGTCTACCCGTTAGCGGATCAAAATCATAAAGCTCTATACCGCCGGCACCGCCGAAAGCGCCATAACAGGCAGCCAGCCGCTTCCGGTCGGGCGATAGAACGATCTGGCCGCTGGAGGCTCCACCGCCGTAGCGCGACGTCATGGCCGTCGAAGCCTGCGGAGTACGGTCTATACCACATGCCGAAATACTATACGCCTTGAATACATTTTTTTGTGTTTTTACCAATAGCCAGGTATTGTATGCATCGCCGGTCACAGCCGTCATCTGTTCTTTCAGATTACTGTCCAATAATATACCTTTCTGCTCCACATCGCCCAGGCCGTTTTGTAAATGCATATCCACTATGCTATAGTAAAGACGGCCATAATTAACAGTCGTTTCAATAGCAGTGAGTGAAAATATATAGTACCGGCTGTCGCTGCCTGGCACCGGCACAATTACGGCTCCCTGGCAGGTGCTGCTTGTTGGCGATGGCAAATCGGGCATTCGTTGCAAAGGCACCAGGTCTGCGCCATTATTCATCACCATCCCGGCACGGTTCCAAACCGTACTGCCTTCGGTATAGAATAACAAGCTTCCCTGCTCATCGCAAACCGAAGCGTTGGCCTCTCCGAAGCCGTCAATGGCCGTGCGGACCACTACCGGCCGGCCCGAATTAAAATCCAGGCCGGCATACTTACCGAATGCCCAAATGTTTTCACGCTGGGCATGGAGACGCAAGGCCGGCATACACAGTGCAGAGCAACACAACCCTAATACAAACCATTTTATCAGATGTTCTCTTTTCATAATTATCCGGGAGTAGGTATCGGGTATTATGTATCAGGGTTAAGTCAAAGGTGAAAAGGCAAAACCAAAAAGCGACAGACGATATATTGACGAGCAATTATTATGAAATAATAAGTCGAAATAATACGCTTGACGGGGCACCGGGTATCAGGTATTGAAAGGGCTGGAAGCGTTCACGGGTGTTAAAAGTAGTTAACGCGAGTTCTATATGTTCAACTAATATCAGGATAGCACAATTATCTGCCAACCTGAAAAGGGGCGCATATATATATAGCCTTCAACGTGCCTGCCATTCTTCGCCCCGGAAAGGTCGCATGTCTGTCGGATAAAGGGCAACACTCATCCTTTCCACTTGGCGGTACCTATAGACATTTGAACCCTTCGGATTCCCTTTAGGGAGTGGCATTTCGTTTATAATACCAGGTATCGAGACCATCGTACCCTGTCCGTTTATCCTGTTGTACCTGCTATTGCGGCGGCTTTCCACCTCTTACTTAATAATTTGTCCTATCAGGTACAATCTTCAATTTATGATCTCGTACTTATCTCGCTCAGAACTTTTTGGTTTTGATTTTTATCTTTTTACTTAACATATGCATTAGCCAGCTACCGGCCCTATTGTGCTTTTATCAATTTTTCCGTTTTCAAAAGGTTGCCGGACTCATCCCTGATTTTCAGAATATAGATACCATTGGCAAGGTGAGACATGGATACAACCCCTCCCCTTTTCTCTTGCATCACCCTTCTGCCATCTGCTGTTAACAACTCGATAGCGATCGCAACCGGGCTTGCGATATGCACCTTATCCCGGGCAGGATTAGGATAAACCGATATTGTACCGCCTGTAGCGGCGCCATGTATACCCACATTGCTCACCCTGTATTTGGCCGATATACCGGCGCATCCCATTTCGTTTGTTACCTTCACCTGGTAATCCCCATTTTCAGTAACCGTATAGGTGCTGTCCGTGGCTCCCGGAATAAGTGTGTCATTTTTTATCCACTGATATTGAGCATAGCTTTGGTTTACACCCAGCACAAATTCAGAGATAGTAATTACCGGCTTCTCTACCTCGCCAAAAATGATATCCAGGACAATGGTGCTGTCGCAATGCAGGATGCCCGGCAGGCTTTGTACATAACGGCCGCTTTCGGTATAGGTTATGCCATTCAGGGTATAAGAGAACTCGTCGCAGACCGGTATTGTCAGGTAAGCAGTAGAGGCGGGAGTGTCCGTTACACTCATTTTCATTAAAAAGCCATCTGCTTCCTTCTCGGCGGTCAGGGTAAAATCATTATTAGGTGAGGGATCAAAATCGGCATCGGGTGTGAACTGCCCTGAGAGGTACACATCACAACCTCCGCCTTGCTTTGCAGCGATGCACAATCCATCAGGATTAGACATGCCCCCGGTCCTGCCCACCTGGCCCGACCATACATAATGGCCGGCAGGCGTGTACCGGGCCAGAAATACATCGGCAAAGGGTGTAGTTAGTATGGATGTGCAGGAATCGGCAGGGTCAAAATCTACTTCTCCCAGAATGAAGCTGCCGCCAACATATATTTCGTTCATGTCGCTTAGCTCCAGCAGAGTGCCTGTGG